>JAWXUY010000036.1:0-11464 GCA_044425885.1 bacterium
TCTAATCTCCTCTACGTCTTTAAAATAAGAGCTATCTAGTGCTTGAAAAACTGGTTTTATATTCTTACCAAAGTAATTCAACAGTTTATTCTTAATGTTATAATCCGTCATCTAGTAATATCTCCTTATTTATTTTTTTAGTCTAATTTGCTTTGTTTTTTAATTTATATGTACAAGTTATATTTTTATTCTTAAAAAATCTATTATTTTTTCTAAATTTTAAAATCATATACCTCTTAAATTATTAGAGTTTAGAATTTACGTTTTTATATATTGACTTTTATATAAAAGTTATGTATTATACTAGTAACATGAAAACCAATTAAATATATAAATAGATAAAAACAGCCATAGGAATATATTAGTATATTATTTAGACCTATGGATATAATCTATTATTATTTTAATTAAATCTATGGAGGGTTTTATTTTGAAAAATACAAAGTTTATTTTAGCTTCAGGGTCACCACGTAGAAAAGAATTACTAGAAAATCTTGACTTAGAATTTGAAGTTATACCGAGTGAAATAGATGAAGATATGTTCGAAGACTGGTCTTATGAAGATTTAGTGCAAACTTTATCTTTTGAAAAGGCTACAGATGTTTTTTATAATTATTTAGATAGCAATAATATCACCAAGCATACTTTAGATAGTGGGGCTTTAAATAATAGTATATGCGTAATAGGGTGCGATACTCTTGTATGTATAGAAACTCAAGACTCTACTACTGACATGAATAATCTTAAAGCTTTAGGAAAACCTAAAAATCAAGAAGATGCTCTTAATATGCTAAAACTATTAAATGGTAAAACTCATGAAGTACTTACTGGCTTGACGATAGTTGGACTTATAAAAAATCAAGAAAATCAGGAAGAAAATAAACCTATTGAATACTTTGAAGAAGTCCTCTGTAATAGAACGAAAGTAAAGTTTTCAGAGTTTAAGGAAGAAGAATTAAGAGAATATATTAAGACTGGTGAGCCTATGGATAAAGCTGGAGCATATGGGATACAGGGTAAAGGTAGCTATTTAGTAGAGCATATAGAAGGAGATTTTTATTCGGTAATGGGTCTACCTGTAAATGAATTATACAAGCTATTAAAAACATATAATTTTATATAATATTATAATAAAAACAATAAATATTAAAATTTATAAAAAATTTACAATTTAATATATTATTTTTCTTGCTAAAGTGAAAAAAACATTGTATTATATATAGGTAATATGATACAATGTTTAAGTTACGTTCATTTTTATATAATTTAAAATTTTTATATAAATAGTATATGAAATTATATACATAATTATTTTTTATTATATTTTTTATAAAATTTGGATATAATAATAACAATTATTTTTTTGGAGGATAATATCAATGACAAAAGATATAGGAATAGATTTAGGTACTGCAAATACTCTAGTTTTTCTTAGAGGTAAAGGGATTATAGTAAGCGAGCCATCTGTTGTTGCTATAAATACTATGCCTAGACAAGTTTTAGCGGTTGGCGACGAAGCTAAAAAAATGATTGGACGTACTCCGGGTTCAATACAGGCAATTAGACCAATGAAAGACGGTGTTATTGCAGATTTTGAAGTTACTCAAGAAATGATTAGATATTTTATCAGTAAGGCTTATACAAGGTCTTTATTTTCTGCTAAACCTAGAATTGTTATTTGTGTTCCTTCTGGAGTTACTGAAGTTGAGAAACGAGCTGTAATAGAGGCTGCTATGGGAGCTGGAGCAAAAGAGAAGAATGCCTATCTTATAGAGGAGCCTATGGCGGCTGCAATTGGAGCTGGATTACCAGTTGGAGAACCTACTGGCAATATGGTAGTTGATATAGGCGGTGGTACTAGTGAAGTAGCAGTAATTTCTCTCGGAGGTATAGTGGCGAGTAAATCTATAAGAGTTGCTGGAGATGTATTTGATAATTATATAGTAAACTATATAAAAAAAGAGTATAACTTGGCAATAGGTGATAGAAGTGCCGAGAATATAAAAGTAAATATAGGCTGTGCTTTCAATGGCGATGAGAGTACTAAGATGGATATAAGAGGGCGTGACCTTATAACAGGTTTACCGAAAACAGTCACTATTTCTGCAAAAGAGATAGAACTTTCTTTGGCTGAGCCTATAGCTTCTATGATAGATGCTATAAAATCTACTTTAGAAAAAACGCCTCCAGAGCTTGCTTCTGATATAATAGAATCTGGTATATATCTAACAGGCGGAGGGGCATTACTTAGAGGATTAGACGCTTTAATAGCTCTTGAAACAGGTATGCCAGTCCATATAGCAAATGAGCCATTAAATTGCGTGGCTTTAGGGACTGGAATGGTACTAGAACAAATAGACTCCCTCAAAAACGTTTTAATTTCGTCACAACGTTTAAGAATGGGCTAATATATTTTATTTGATAATTTATAAATATATTATGGCTTATAAAATATAAGACTTAAAAAATAGGGTAAAATTAAGCCCTAAAGCAACTTGCCAATAATTATTTAGTATGTTATAATAAATAAACGCCTTGAAATAGGCGTATATAGTTTAGTCTTAATAATTTAAATATAGTTTTTTAGTAATTAATTATTTGGAGTTAGTTTTAAATATTATATAAATAACTATGAAGTTATAGAGCATAATAATATATAAATAAAATATGTGAAAGGAAAAGCTACTAAAATATTAAAATTAAAAAATATATTCTTGATTATATTCTTGATTATATTCTTGATATTAATTTTAAGTAGCAGTAGTTTAATTGAAAGTTGTAAATAATAATAAAAGCTTTCTTGGTCCGATATTAATACTAATTTGTATAATATTGGCGCTTGTATCATTTAGGAGAACTTCTCCTACTTTTTTAGAAACCTCTATCGGATATGTTCTAACTCCTATACAAAGCTCTATTACAAGTGTATCAACTTGGGTTGAACAAAAATTTCAAACCCTTTCTAATATAAACGATGCTGAAAATCAAATAGAACAGCTAAAACTAGAATTAGAATTAAAAAATCAAGAAATAAGTAGACTTCAGCAATATCAATTAGAAAATGAAAAGCTTTCGGAGTTATTAGATACATCCTCTAAATATAGTGAATACTCTACTTTAACAGCTGATATTATAGCAAAAGATCCCAGCAATTGGTATGAGATGTTTACGATAAATAAAGGTTCAAATGATGGTATAGAAAAAAATATGGTTGTTATCTCAAACGGAGGTCTTGTTGGGAAGGTAGAAGAAGTTGGCATAAACTATTCAAAAGTAAGCTCTATAATAAATGGGACTTACTCAGTAAGCTCTAAAACTCTACGAACTGACGATGAAGGATTTGTAAAAGGTGACCTCTCTAATAAGGGAACTTGTAGAATGGACTATATAGATAAAGATGCTGAAATAAAAGAAGGTGATGAAGTAATAACTTCTCACTTAAGTGATATATATCCCGCTGGTATCACTATTGGGTTTGTTACATCTGTGTCTCTTGATGACGAGAAAAAAATATCTAAAACAGCCACAATTGAACCTATAGTAGATTTTAAACATTTAGAAAAAGTGTTAGTAATAACAAGTTAAGCTATTATAATATATATTACGCTTAATGCTAGATGCTAAAAATATTTATGCCAGTGTATTTTATATATGCTGGTTTTTGTATGTAATATAAAATATAAAATATTAAATTAAATTAAATTAAATTAAATTAAATTAAACTTAAACTTAAATTGGAGGAGCTAACTTGCGTGTTTTAAACTATATTTTACTTATTTTAATAAATTTTATTTTACAAACAACTCTATGTGAATATATCGCTTTTTCTGGCATAAAGCCAAATTTATTATTAATTCTTATTATCTCTTTTTCTTTTATGAGGGGTAAGGATGAAGGAATGCTATTAGGATTTTTTTCAGGGCTTTTAATGGATTCATTTTTTGGGCTTTTTCTAGGTCTAAATGCTGGAATATATTTACTAATAGGTTGGGGCTGTGGTAACTATTCTAACAAGTATAGAGAAGATAGCGTTATACCGCCTTTTATATTATTAACTTCTTTTAGTTTTTTATTTGGCTTACTATCTTATTTATTTAAAGCGTTTCTAGCTGGTTATCCCAATATAGTACCTTTTTTAAGCGATTTTATTATGCCCGAAACTATCTATACTTCTCTTTTATCATTTTTTATTTACAGGTTATATTATATCTTAAATAAAAATTTACAAAAATACGACCGAAGAAAGAAAAATTTATTTAATAATTAATAATTTATAATTTATAATTTTTGTTAGAGAGGATTTATTTATTATGTTTAAAAAGTCATATTTTAAAAATCTTAACAACATTAAAACCCTTGCTGATATCAAAAAATTTAAAACTAAAGACAAAAAAGAAAGCGGTCGTATTAGGCTTTTTGTTATGTTTGTGGTTATTTGCGGTCTTTTTGGAGTTTTATTATCTAAGCTTTATACTCTCCAAATAATTCAAGGTGAGTATTTAACTAACCAAGTTCTTGGGACTATATCAAAGCCTATAAATCTAGATGCCCCTAGAGGTAGCATTTATGATAAATTTGGTAGACCTTTAGCCGTAAATGAATCTTCTTTTACTGTTAATATAGATCCTAGTATATCTGTAGATAATTTAGACCAAGTTATATTAAACACGATGAATATACTAGAAAGAAATAACGAAACAATAGTAGACGAGTTTCCTATCTCAAAAGAAGAACCTTTTGTTTTTTTATTTAATAACAGCCCTTCTCTTGAAAGGACTTGGAAAAATGACATGAATTTAGGTAAAAATAGTCTTGGGCTAGATTTAGAAGATATCACTCCTGATATTGCTTTTGAGCTCCTAAGACAAAATTTTGGGATAGACCCTGAGCTACCAAACGAAGATGCAAGAAAAATATTGTTAGTTAGAACTGAGCTTTACAAAACTAGGTATTCTCAATTCCTACCTCTTACTCTTGCTTATGACATAACTGAAAAGACTATCGCTGATATAGAAGAAAACTCTCAAGATTTCTTAAATATTTATATAGATGTAGAGGCTAAAAGGAATTATCCAGCTGGTGAGTCATTCTCTCATATTTTAGGTTATATAAGGGGTATTAGCACAGATGAGCTTACTTCACTAAAAGAGTCTGGTTTTGATAATTATACTGCCAACGACCTAATAGGTAAAGATGGTATAGAAAAAGCTTTTGAAAGTACTCTAAAAGGTACAGATGGCACTTCCTATTATGAAGTAGATAATTTGGGGAGAAAAATTTCAGAAAGTACAGATTTATCTGAGCCCTCTATATCTGGGAATGATGTTTTCTTAACTCTAGATGCCAACTTAAATGAAGTAGTATATGATGCAATAGAAGTAACTCTAAAAGATACTATTATAAATAGATTATCTGGTAGAAATTATGCTGGTCCTAATTACACCACCAAAGACATTTATATTTCTATGGTTAAGGCAAATACTCTAAATATGAAACAAATACTAAATTCAGATAGTGTAGAAAGTCATGTTTATTCGCAAAGTATTAGAAATTATATTTTATATGCATATGAAAAAGAAAAAGAAAAAGAAAATGAAGCTAAAAATGAAGATGAAGATGATATCGATATTCTTGTTGAACTTATAAGTGATACTTCCATAGCTACTACTATTCTTGCCAATGGTATTGCTGATGATATAGTTTCTCTTACAAATGTGATATTTGCTTTAGTCGAACAAGGTGTTATTACTGCTGATGTGGAGTATAGAGAACAAATTATGAGTGGCAATATTTCTTCTTCGACTGTTCTAATAGATAAGTTAAATTCTCTAGAAATAACGCCTCAAATGACAGGTATGTTACAAGCTCCAGCCTCTGCATCTGTTATAGTTACTGACATAGAAACAGGAGCTGTATTATCTAGCGTATCTTATCCAGCTTATGATAACAATGAGTTTGTAAATACTTTTAACAATGAGTATTATACGCAATTGAATACCGACCCTACTTCGCCTATGCTAAATAGAACTTTTACAGAGCCTAGAGCGCCTGGTTCTACTTTTAAGATGATAGTAGCTCTCGCCGCTCTCGAAACAAATTTAATTACTACCAGTACTACTATCTATGATAAAGACGTTTTTACAGATGCTGGTTACCCTTATGCCCAATGTTGGATACATGGTTCGCATGGCTATGTAGATGTATGCACCTCTCTAGAAGTTTCTTGTAATTATTTTTATTATGATGTTAGTTATAGAATGGGCATTGAAACTATGAATTATTATATGAAGATGTTTGGTTTAGATGAACGCTCAGGAGTGGAAATTTATGAGCTTTATGACGCAGTAGCTCTACAAAACTATCCTTCTCGTATATCTTCGCCAGAGTATAAAGAGTATATAGTATCTGCAAGGAATCCAGATGCCCCTATCTATGATATAAGATGGAGTCCTGGAGATACTATAAGGACTGCTATCGGGCAAGCTTACAACAATTATACGGCAGCTAATTTAGTCAAGTATACAGCTACTCTTGCAAATGGTGGCTATAACTATTCACTACATTTCTTAGACAAAATAACTTCAAGTGAGGGTAATATTTTAGAAAAGTATACCCCTATATTAGAAAGCAAGCTAGATTTACAGCCAGAAAATCTACAAGCAATTCATGATGGTATGTATGCAGTTACCTCTGGTTCTTCAGGAACTTTAAGAAATGCTTTTAGAGATTTTCCTGTTAAAGTGGCTGCAAAATCTGGTACAGCGCAAGAGTCTAGTCTATACAACAATCACAATGTATTTACTGGTTTTGCCCCTTATGATGACCCTCAAATAGCTATAACTGTTTTTATACCTTATGGTGATGACTCATATTCGCCAGCTCCAAAAATAACAAGAATAATCTTAGAAGAATATTTATCTCTAAACAGAGAGCCAGAAAATTTTTACACAAATGTATTAACTAGTTAGTAAATTAAATTAAATTAAATTAAAAGGAAGTGATTGTTTTGAGCAAAGATAGTATTATTTTTAAAGGAGTCCCTAATGGGCTATTAATTATGCTTAATGATGAACTTCCTTTTGATGAATTACAAAAATTATTTTTAACAAAAGTCCAAAATTCAAAGTATCTACTAGAAGATGCCAGTCTATTAATAAAGTTTAAAGGTCGTGAACTTTCTTCTCAAGAAGAAGAAGCTTTATTAAATATTTTATTAAGTGAGTCTAATGTTAATATAATCTCTAATCCTACTTCCAGTGTTAGCTCCAATAACTCAAGCGTTATATCTAATCCTGAGCGTTTGGATACTCTTAGTGATAATATTGACCACCAAAATAGTAATATTAATAATATTATATTTGATGATGATAGTAGTGGCAGTATTGATGATGTTAATATCAATACTAATGATAATGATATTGATATTAATATTAATAATAGTGACAGCGATAGCAACTTTTTAGAGTCTGGGTCTAATTTTAAAAATCTTAAAAGTTTTAGACCCTTTAAAAGCAATAAGCAAAATAATAAAACCAAAACCAAAATTACCTCAAAGCTAAAAAGTAAAGGTAAATCAACTAAAAACAGTAAATCGGAGTTTGACAATAATAATCTTAATATATTTTCTAAGCTTTCTATTGATTCAAATAATTATAATTCTAATACCAAAAGCATTACTCATTTTCATAAGGGTAACGTCAGAAGTGGGCAAAGTATAGAGTTCGAAGGGACTATAGTTATAATAGGTGATGTAAATCCAGGAGGCAAAATAATAGCTTCTGGAAATATTATTGTATTAGGCAAGTTAAGAGGGATTGTCCATGCTGGTTGTCAAGGAGATGACTCGTGTTTTATATCTGCGCTTCATCTACATCCAGCCCAATTATTTATAAGCAGTGTGCTTACCTATTTTCCAACCAGTTTTAAAAGAGAAGTTGTACCAGAGTATGCCTATCTAAAAGATGGCAAAATATATATAGAACAATTATAATAAATTATAATAAAACATAATAAATATTTAAATGATTTTTATTTAAATAAAAAATTTGTATAAATTTGATATTATTTGCTAAAAAAAAATTAGTGCATATTTTATAAATTTATGTTAATATATTATTATATTAATTAACTAAGTTAAATATTCATTTTTTTTTACGTGTTTACATATATATATGTTTATGAATTATAAATTTTTTATTTAAATTATTTAAGTTGTTTAAATTTATATAAATAATATAAATAAATAATAAGTAGGAGGATTTTTTAATGAGTGAAGTTATAGTTATTACATCTGGAAAAGGTGGTGTAGGTAAGACTACTACATCTGCCAATTTAGGGGCAGGTCTTGCTATTGCTGGTAAAAAAGTAGCTATGATAGACGCCGATATTGGCTTACGTAATCTTGATGTTATTATGGGGCTTGAGAATAGAATAGTTTATGATATAGTAGATGTTGTAGAAGGTAATTGCAGAGTTAAACAAGCTTTAATAAAAGATAAAAGATATGAGAATTTATTTTTACTTCCTGCTGCTCAAACTAGAGATAAAGACGCTGTAAGTCCAGAGCAAATGCAAAAGTTATGTGATACTTTAAGAGAGGAGTTTGATTATATAATAATAGATTGTCCAGCTGGGATAGAGCAAGGATTTAAGAATGCTATAGCTGGGGCTGATAGAGCTTTTGTAGTAACAACTCCAGAGGTTTCAGCCGTTAGAGACGCAGATAGAATTATTGGACTTTTAGAGGCACACGAGCTAAACAAGCCTTTACTAATCTTAAATAGAATTAGGATAGATATGGTAAAAAGAGGTGATATGATGGCGGTTGAAGATGTTACCGAAATACTTGCCATTGGCATACTGGGAATAGTTCCAGATGATGAAAGCATAGTAATTTCAGCTAACAAAGGTGAGCCTGCTATCACAGACCAAAACTCAAAAGCTGGTCAAGCTTATAACAATATAGTCCAAAGAATTCTAGGCACAGATGTACCTTTTATGGATCTGACTGCCGAACAAGGTTTTTTTGACAAGTTTAAAGCTTTATTTAATAAGTGATTTAAAAAAAATAATAAAATAATATATAAAAATAAAATATAAAAGAAAGGGTTGCCAATAAAACAGAAGTCTGTTAAAATTAGTTTAGCTATTGTGAGTGCGTATATTGTGAAAGTGATATAATAATAAAGTATATAATATATAGTATTATTAACCAGATTATCACAATGAACAAGGAATTAAACAAGATTTATAGATTTTTGGCAATAGGATATATTAAATGTTAGATATGTTTAGTAATATTGTAAACAAAAAACCTTTATCAAAAAATGTTGCAAAAGACAGACTCAAGCTTGTTTTAATTCATGACAGAGCAAACTGTTCTACTCAAGTTTTAGAAATGCTAAAAACAGATATAATAAAAGTAATTTCTAATTATATGGAAATAGACGAAGATGAACTAGATATACAAATTACAAAAACAGAAGACAATCCAGACGGTCTTCCTATGTTATACGCAAATATTCCAATTAAAAAATTACACAAAAATAATATATAAATTAATAACAAAATAATAAATTATAACTCATCTCTCTTTTTCTCTTTAAATAGCAAGTCTATTTTAGTTTATAAGGGAGTATGTTATATTGTCTAATAGACGACTTACAGAAAGGATTTATAATGCTTAAAAAAAAATTACTTGCATTTGATTTTATATTATTTTTTTTAACGCTTTGTATGATTGTAATTGGTTTGACTGCTATTGGTAGTGCTAACAGAATTAATACTATGGAGTCTGGCTTATCTACTGAGCTACTCAACTCCGAATTCTTTAACCAAGTTATATGGTCTATATTAGGTGTACTAACCATGTTAGTGGTCTCTTTTATAGATTATCATTTTATTTGTAAATTTTATGTAATTATATATATAGTGAATTTAATACTTTTAGTACTCGTTTTAGCAATTGGAACCGAAATTAGTAATGTTAAAAGGTGGATTTTTGGTATACAACCTTCCGAATTTTCTAAAATATTTATGATAATATTCTTAGCATCTTTTATAGATAAACATAAAGATTCTATAAACGAATTTAAAACCTTATTTTTTTTATTTATACTTGTTTTAATTCCTGTTTATTTAATAAATAAGCAACCATCTTTATCTGCTTCTTTAGTTTTACTAGCTATATTCGCTTGTCAAATATTTGTTGGGAAGATTAATCTTAAATATATTAAAATCGTTTTTGTGATAGTTATGCCTATAGTTGTTATTTTAGGTTTTGACTTAATGAGTGAAAATCAATATATATTAAGCACGTTTCTTAAAGAGTATCAAATAAGCCGTATAACTTCTATTATAGATTTTGATTTAAATACGACAGACAGCTCTTTATATCAAACTAAGCATTCAGTATGGGCTATAGGCTCTGGTCAACTAATAGGTAAAGGATTATTTAACGGCAACATGAACCAATTAAATTACATACCTTATTCTTATAACGATTTTATATTCGCTATAATCGGAGAAGAATTTGGATTTATAGGCTGTTTTTGTGTTTTAATGGTAGCCTTATTAATTATACTAAAATGCCTTCTTGTAGCTAACTCATCGTTAGATGATTTGGGTATGTTGATAGTTGTTGGAGTAGTGGGAATGCTTTTCTTTCAAATATTTGTAAATACAGGCGTTGCTACCAGTTTACTACCTAATACTGGTATGCCTTTTCCGTTTTTAAGTGCTGGTGGTAGCTCTATGCTTGTAAATACGACCTGTATTGGACTTGTAATAAACGTTGGTATGGCGAAACCTAGAAACTTATTTGAAAATTAATTTATCTTTAATTTAGTTTCAAAAATAAAGTAAGCAAATTAATTAAAAAAATAACTAAAAATAACTAAAAGAAGCACCCCCCAAAAAAAAATAATTTTCAAATTTTTATATAATATTAATAAATCTGTTTGTATTTTTTGTAAAAAAATGTTATAATACTTATATAATATTTTTTATATTAAAAATATGTAGATAGTTAACTAAAATTTATGATAACTTATAAATTATATATATGTTATGACTTTTAAAATATGTATTTATATTAAAAATTAAAAAAAATTAAAAGAAAGGAATTGCCAAAGTTTTATAAATCTACTTGAAAATAGTTTAGCTATTATAAATCAAATATATTTTATAAAATTTTATAACTTTTTACACCGTAGGGCAAAATAAAACAACCTATATTTCTTATTTTAGATTTTTAGGAATAATAGTGGTTATATGCCCCACAAAAAAAATACTTGCCACTAATCATCTATGTTTTAATAACTTCAAAAAAAAACTTGGCATTTATAAAGTCTTAGGTCAAATAGTATTATATATCGTCGTAAGCTTCCCGCCCACCTCAACATGCTCAAAAGCTTACCCTGATATTTTAATATCTATTTAGCATCTAAATCTAAGAATGCCTCGA
>JAWXUY010000290.1:0-2101 GCA_044425885.1 bacterium
GTGCATATAATAATAGTGGCATTCTCATCGTAGTTCTGAATAATAGTATTTAAAATATAATCTCTCCCCGCTGGGTCTACCCCTGCTATCGGCTCGTCTAGTAAGTATAGTTTAGCTCGCCTACTCATTACCATCACAAGTTGTACTTTCTCTTTTGTTCCTTTCGATAGCGTCTTATATTTATGTGTTGTATCTATACCTAGTCTCTCAAACATTCCTCTTGCTCGCTGTTCGTCAAAGTCATCGTAGAATTCCATAAAATACGATATTATCTCATCTATTTTGTCATTGTCGTTAATATAGCTCACGTCTGGCAAGTATGACACTATAGCCTTTGTCTTCGCTCCTATCTCAAGTCCGTCTATAAGCACTTCTCCTTCATCTATCGAAAGCACTCCAGCCAAAGTTTTAATAAGAGTCGTTTTGCCACTACCATTCGCCCCTAGTAGCCCCACTATCCTACCTCTATTTATTTCCAAGCTAACGTCGTTTAGCGCTACTTTTGTTTTACCATATTTCTTAGTTAGGTTCTTAATCTTTACCAGTTGTTCCATCTTATCCATCTCCTTTATTATCTAATTTATTTCTCCTACATCTACATCATTTATCAGCTCTATAATCCCTTCTCTATCGTATCCCAAGCTATTCATCTCTTTTACGAAGTTTAAAACGGTCTTATGCTTTATATCTACTTTTTAACCATTCTTTTGCTATACCACTTGCGGTTAAATAATCATGGTGATTGTAGCATAGTAGATATGTCAAATTTTCATCAGTAAGAAAAAATTCAAATGGATACAATTCAGCTAAAAGTAATACTACATCTTCACCATTTTGAAATATGAACGAAGCTTCTTCATCTAAAAGAATCATTATCGTATTTTTATTTTGAATAAACTCATTTATCCATTTCCATGCATTACCATCGCAGACCGAAAAATTATCAACTATTTTTTCCCAAACAAATGTACCCACTGGTTTTTCTATATATTTCACCATAATTTTTTCAAACAATATATTAGTATAATTTTTTGAAAGCTCAATAAGATTAATTTTTAATTCAGATGCCTCTCCAACTATATGTCTAGATATTTTACTCATATCTATCTCCTTTATTATCTTAATTTATATATCTATCTCATTTATCAGCTCTATAATCCCTTCTCTATCGTATCCCAAGCTATTCATCTCTTTTGCAAATTTTAAAACGGTCTTATGCGTTATATCTATTTTACTCTCTGAAAGCTTTGTTAAGTCGTTTGTCACAACTCGTCCCGAAGTCCTATTTGTAATAAGAAACCCCTCACGCTCGAGCGTAGCGAGAGCTTTCTGCATTGTATTTGGGTTGACTGAAGCCTCTATCGCCAGCTCTCTAACGCTTGGAAACTTCTCCGATGGTTTATATGTTCCTGCTATTATCTCCGCTTTTAATATCTCAACTATTTGCAAATAAATAGGTGTATTTGTATTAAAATCCCACACATACTCCCCTCCTTGTTTATTTTTTATATTTACACTACTGTACTAAACACATAATACAATAGTACAATAATCTTGTCAAGATGTTTTTTTAAAAAAATTACACAAAAAAACACGTATATTCTAAAAACATACGTGTTCTCCACAAAATTACTACTTATTTATCTTATTTTTTATTAAATAGCCCTTTTATCTGCATAACTATCTCGCCTACAGCCATTAATACGCTTCCAGCCAATATAAATATATCTGCTATATTAAAAATTGGCACGTTAATCTTCTTATCTTTAAATCTTTTATCTATCTTTACATATATAAAATCCGTGATGTTCTTGTTGAAAAATCTATCTATAAAGTTACCTAGACCCCCTGACAGCACAAAAGAGTATCCGATATTCTTTATTTTTGAATTCTTCTCAAAGCCCTTACCAAACAAAAACGTAAAAAGCATCAGACTACTTAGCATCATTATATAAATAGCGTTTTGGAATTTACTCAAAAATCCCATAGCCAGTCCATTATTTTTAATGTGTTTAACATAAAGGCTCTTATATATCTTTACTTCCTCGTTAATCTCATACTTTCTCTTAATAAGCTCTTTACTTAAAAAGTCCGTCCCTAC
>JAWXUY010000037.1:0-7813 GCA_044425885.1 bacterium
ACTTCTCACTTCACACTTCTCACTTCTCACTTCTCACTTCACACTTCTCACTTTTCACTTCTTCTTACTTCACACTTTTCACTTTTCACTTATTCTTACTTCTTACTTCTCACTTCTCACTTCACACTTCTTACTTCTTTCTTCTTACTTTATTACTTCTTTCTTCTTGCTTCTTTCTTCTTTCTTCTCACTTCTTTCTTCTCACTTCTTACTTCTTCTCACTTCTTTCTTCTCACTTCTCACTTCTTACTTCTTTCTTCTTACTTTATTACTTCTTTCTTCTTGCTTCTTTCTTCTTTCTTCTTTCTTCTCACTTCTCACTTCTCACTTCTCACTTCTCACTTCTTCTCACTTCTCACTTCTCACTTCTCACTTCTTACTTCGCACTTCACACTTCTTCTTACTTCACACTTCTTCTTACTTCTCACTTCTTACTTCTCACTTCTCACTTCTCACTTCTTGTTTTTAATTGAACCTAAAGTCTTTCAAATTCAGCTGAACACTGTCTACACCTCTAAAAGAATTAACACTAATAAAATATACTATATCTAATAAATGTTGAATTTCTTTCACTTCACCATTTAATAAAGCTTGTACTTGACTATCTGTATATTTTTGACTTAATAACTTAACAAAATTGGTGTAACCATTAAAAGATATTGCTTTTTGAGTATAACCATTGCTGTCTATAAAATCTAATTGTAGAATTTTATTTCCACCAACTATTCTTAAGTTAATAAGCCTCACACTTTTGGTAGCGAATATAGGCGACTCATTATCTTTTCCAAAAGGTCTCATTTGGTTTAACTCTGTGGCTAGATTTAGATTAATATCACAAAAATTAATAGCCTTGTCTATGAGTATAACTTCTTTAAGATCATCATCTTGGAGGATACAATTGGAGTTAATGAGATCTGAGAACTCTTGTAGATTTTCTTCTTTTAGAGATAGACCTGCTGCCATTTGATGCCCACCAAACTTTGTAAATAGATGAGAACACTTGTTCATTTCTTTGAACATATCATAAGAAGGTATGCTTCTTCCAGACCCTTTTACCCCATCATTAGACTTGGTAATAATAAAAGTAGGCTTGTATAAACTTTCTTTAATTTTTCCTGCCACAATACCAGCTAAAGACTCATGAATTTCTTGATTGTATATTACTATTACCTTTTTGTCTTTCAGATTAGAATTTTCCAATTGGTCTACTATAGTATCTACGGCTAAATTAGTTAGATCTTTTCTTTTTAGATTTAGATTAAATAATTGATTAGCGAGAGACTCGGCTTCTTGAGGGCTTTCAGTTGTAAGTAGCTTTACTGCGAGAGAAGCATGTTCTAACCTGCCACAAGCATTAATACAAGGACCTATTTTAAAACCATAATCTTCTTCTGTTATAAACTGGTTTGTTAATTCAAGGACTTTTAATAAATGATATAGACCGAGATTTATTTTGTTATTTTGGTTTATTATGTCTAGACCTATTTTTGTTACGGCTCTATTTTCGCCTACTAAATCTACTATATCACATACTGTGGCTATAGAAGCGATTACAAGATATTCCCATAAATCTTTTTTAAGATTACTATCTGCACCTAGATAATTATAAAGAGCCTCTATAAACTTAAAAGAGATAGTACCAGCACAAAGAACTTTAAAAGGATACTTGCAACCTGATTGCTTAGGATTTATTATTGCATCTGCTGGGGGTATAACTTCTATTTTTTGATTTTCTTCTTCATTGAATAAAGGCTCATGATGGTCTATTACTATAACACTGGCTCCTGATTTTTTTATAAACTCAATTTCTTGTACATTGGTTATGCCATTATCACAAGTTAAGAATAAACCTACACTGTTTTCGGTTTGTATTTTTTTAATAGTTTTTACGTTTAACCCATAACCTTCTTTTTCACGGTCTGGAATATAGAACATGACATTTGCTCCGAGTTTTTTAAGAGCTTTATATAAAATAGTGACACTGCTCACACCATCTACATCATAATCACCATATATGCAAATAAGCTCATTGCTTTTTATAAATTGAGATATAATTACTAACGCTTGATCAAGACCTTTCATTAATCGAGGATTATTTAGATTGCTTAAATTAGAATTTAGATAACTATCGACTTGGATTGTGTTCAAACGATTAGCGAGTATAGTTGATAAGATAGGTGAAATATTAAATTTTTTGGCAAAGACTTTGGAACGTTGACTTGTGTTGGTACTAATACTTTTTATGGTCCAATGTGCATTCATAAGAGATAGCTCCTTAATATATTTTTATATAAAAAAAAACCTAAAATAATATAAAACAATAATTATTTAGGCTATATTTTTTAATTTATATATGATAACATAATTACATATAACTTTTAACTTTTTCTACTAGAATTTCTTGAGTTGCTTCTTCTGTTCCTATAATTCTTTCGACTTCAGTACCCTCTTTAAATATTAAAAGAGTTGGTAAGAGTTTAACACCATATTCAGTACATATTTCTCCAAGCTCATCACTATTTACTTTACAAACAAAAGCAGTTTCTGCAAGCTCTTGACCTACATCTTCTAGGACTGGAGCAATCATCTTGCAAGGACCACACCACTCAGCAAAAAAATCTACTAATACAGGTGTTTTTGCATTTAATACTTTTTCTTGAAATTCGTCTTTACTACTTAGAACTGTAACCATTTTTAAATCCTCCTATATAATTATATAAATAAACTTTAATTTATTTGTGTTTGTTAGGCTATTATACTACAAATAAATAAATAATGCAACTAAAATACAATAAAAAAAATAATTTTAATAATTTTCTATATCTATTTTGTTTATTACATAGTCATTTTTGAGTAATTTTTTACAAATAGAATGGAATTTATTTGTATAATCACTTACAAAGAACTTGTGTTCCCCACCATTTAGATTTTCTAGATTGTTGTTATGTAGATAACGCTTCATTTTATTTGCTGTTTCTAGGGCTGGATTAACTATGGTTATGTTTGAGATAAAGGCTTTTTTTATACTTCTGGCTAGTAGAGGATAATGGGTACAACCTAGGATTAGACAATCGACTTTGTTGTCTAGATCACTGAGATATATTTTGGCTATGTCAATTGTGACTTGCATATCATAGAAACCTTCTTCAGCTAGAGGTACAAATAAAGGACAAGCTTTTGAGATAACTTGAGCTTGAGGCATTAATTTTTTTATTTCTGTTTCATACTTGTTGCTTCTAATCGTGCCCTCTGTTCCTATTACACCTATTTTATTATTTTGGGTAATGCTGATAGAGGACTTAACTCCTGAATATAGTACTTCTATAATGGGTATATCATGGAATTCTTTTTTAAGTTCTTCATAACAGTTAGAGCTTACAGTATTGCAGGCAATAATAATGGCTTTTACATTTTGTTTTTTTAAGAACCTTATAATTTGGCAAGAGAACTTGTATATGGTTTCTTTGCTTTTTGAACCATAAGGGACCCTTGCAGTATCTCCAAAATAAATAACATTTTCATTTGGCATAACTTTTATTACTTCTTTTACTACAGTAAGCCCACCTACTCCAGAATCAAATATGCCAATAGGTCTGCTTATATTACTATTTAGATCATTTAGATTATTTAGACTATCTTCTTGAAATTTATATTCACACATATAACTTACTCCATAATTTTATTTTTTTTATTAAAATCATCTATAGCTAAATCAATAAGCTTGTTTAAAAGATCTGGTAAATCGAAACCTAAATCACTTAATAACATCGGATACATGCTTATAGAAGTAAAACCTGGGAAAGTATTAATTTCGTTAAATATCACTTTGTTTGTGCTTTCCTCTACAAAGAAATCTACCCTTGAGAGACCTCTGCCATCTAACGCTTTAAATATTTTTATAGCATAACCTTGTATTTTTTTTGCTGTACTTTCATCTAAATCTGCTGGTATTACCGTCTTAGAATTTTTATTGTTGTACTTGGCATCAAAATCATAAAAATCGCTAACGGATAGGACTTGCCCTATTCTGCTAGCTAATACATCATGATTGCCTATAACACCACATTCCACTTCTTTTCCTATTATATTTTCTTCTACTACTACTCTGTTATCATGTAATATAGCTTCTTTTAGACCATCGAAAAACTGGTTTAAATCGAGAGCTTTGGTAATTCCTTTAGAAGAACCTGCGTTGGCTGGCTTTATGTAACAAGGTAACCCTATTTCACACTTTATACTTTTTTGAAAAAAAACTTCCCTTTCACTTTGAGAACTTTTTAATATTTCCTCGACTTGATACTTTTGGAAAGTTTTGTACTTGGCTTGAGTTATGTTTATGCTGTCTACTACGATTTTAGTATAAGATTTATCCATGCACATGGCAGAAGATAATAGACCACAACCGACATAAGGTATTTTAGCAAGCTCTAGTAACCCTTGTATAGTGCCATCTTCACCACCTTTTCCATGTATAATAGGTATAACAACATCGACCTTAATAAAAGATAGAATACCATCTGCTATTTTAATAATGCCTTTGTGAGAAGTATCTGGACTAATAATTGCCGTAGTATTAACTAACTCCCAATTAATATTTATAATATTAATACTATTACTATCAGCCATTTTCCAGTTACCATTTTTTGTTATGTAGATAGGAACTATATTATATAACTCCTTAGATAAATTGCTTATGATAGCGCTAGCAGATATTTTAGATATTTCATGTTCTGAGGACTGACCACCGAATAATAAAGCAATAGTTTTTTTTTGCATTTTTCTCCTCTTTTCTTTGTTTAGTTTTTTCTGTTTAATTTTATTTGTTTAATTTAAAATTTTATTCTTGTTATTTATTATATTATAATTAACTTAATTTATTATAACATTGTTGTTAATATCAAATAATACATTTCCACTGACCATAGTTAGTAATACTTTGCCATAGACTTTTTCGCCATCATAAGGGGAAAATTTTGCTCTGGACTTAAACTTTTTTGAATCTATAATATACTCTATAGACTCATCTACTATAACTATGTCAGCATCAAACCCCACTGCTATTTCACCTTTTGTTTTAAATTTCAACATATCTGCTACACGCTTGCTTAATAAAAGCGACACAGCCTCTATACCATAATCTAAATTACCACCGAATTCTTTTATAAGCTTTGTATAAGTAAGACTAAAGACCGTATCTATGCTAGAAATACCGAACTCTGCTCTTTCAAACTCCACATGCTTATTTTCTAATAAAACTGGCGAATGCCCTGAAGTTATAAAATCTATCGTGCCATCTCTTATAGCATCTTTTATGCTTTCTATATCTTTTTGTTCTTTAAGGGGAGGCATTACTTTGGCTAGAGTGTTGTAATTTTCTATATTTTTTTCTGTTAGAGTAAAATAATGAGGGGAAGTACTGCAAGTTATGTTTGTTCCTTCTTCTTTTGCTTTTCTTATCACCTCGATAGCACCTAACGTGGTAATATAAGGTATGTGTATTTTAGCTCCTGTATAATTAGCTAATATCACCTTTCTTGAGACTTCCATTACTTCAGCTTCATAAGGTATACCTTTAAGCCCTAACTTGGTAGATATGTAACCATAATGTACCATACCACTTTTACCAAGTTTAGACTCTAAACCACTAGTAATAAAAGTAATATCTAACATCTTTGTATAAACGAAAATATCTCTTAATAAAATTGTGTCAGTGATAGAACAATCTGCATCAGAAATAGCTACGGCTCCAGCTAGATACATTTCACCTATTTCTGCTATTTGCGTACCACTATTATTTTTTGTACAACCCGCAATAGGATATAGATTTATATAATTTTTGTTTTTAGACTTAGAATAAACATACTCGACAACAGTTTTGTTATCTACTATAGGCATATTTTTTGGAGAAGTAACAAGAGTAGTGTAACCTCCTTGTACCGCAGCTCTAGTAAGATTTTTCATGTTGTCTTTGTTTTCATAACCTGTTTGAGAAGTTTTGCACTCAAGGTCTATAAAACCGGGCATAACCACTTTAAAATTAGCATCTATCACCTTGTCTAGCTTTTCTATAGACTCTTGAGATATTTCTTGCTCTATTTTTTTAATAACACCATTTTTTATTAATATATCATGTTTTTCATTGTATTTTACACCATTAGAGGCGATTATAGCATTTTTTATTAAAGTCTGCATAATATTATTAAAAACTTCCTTTCTTAAATTATTATTATTATTATTATTATTATTATTATTAAATATTACCCATTCTGAGCGACAATAAATAAAACAACGCCATCCTCACCGCCACACCATTAGTTATTTGGTCATCCATTAATATTTTTGTATTATCTAAAATACTGCTTGATATCTCTACACTTTTATGTGGCATACCAGGATGCATTACTATGGCATTTTTGTTTGCAAACGATAATAAATAATCATTCAACTTAAAGAAATTTTTGTACTCGTTAAAAGATGGTAATTTACTACCATATGAACGCTCATCTTGTAACCTAAGACTCATTATAACATCAGCACCCTTGACTGCATCTTTTGGACTATTATAGACTTTCACACCAAACTTGTCTAACTGAGGCGGTAATAAAGTAGGCGGTCCTGAAACACATACTTCCGCACCTAACTTAATAAGCCCCCATATATTACTCCTTGTTACCCTTGAGCTTTCTACATCACCTATTATAGCTACTCTAAGACCTTTAAAATTTCCTTTAAGCTTTTTAATTGTCATAAGATCTAATAAAGCTTGGGTAGGATTTTCATTTATGCCATCACCAGCATTTATAACGCTCGCCGTCACTTTTTCTGCTAGAAACTTTGCACTCCCACTCATTGGATGCCTGCATACAATAAAATTAGCCCCCATTTGGTCTATCGTCCTGCCCATTTCATGTAGATTTTCATATATGTTTTTGCTGTCTGAAACGTTAATTTCTACTATATTGGCACTTAGATACTGCCCCGCCAACTCATAAGATAGCTTAGCTCTCACACTTTTTTCATAAAATAAAACTATAATAGACTTGCCATTCAAATAGGGAGCTTTTTTATTTTTTTTGCTAACTACATGCTTCATAGTTTCGGCAGTTTCAAGAATATGTAATATCTCATCGGCGGAAGTATCCATTAAACCGATAAAATCTTTTTTTGCAAAATCCACATTAACCACCTTCCTTTGTATTTTGTATTTTGTATTTTGTATTTTATATATTTTAATTTTTTATTTTGTTAATAACCTCTAGAGAATAGAGTGTAACACCTGACCTTTTAAATTATAAGAGCATTTTTTTTGCCATATATGAGACTTGCTATTCAAATAAAGAACTTTTTTATTTTTTTGCTAACTGCATAATTCATAGTTTTGATAGTTTCAAGAATATGTAATACCTCACCGAGATAAATATCCATTAAACCGATAAAATCTTTTTTTGCAAAATCCATATTAACTAACTTCCTTTGTATTTTGTATTTTGTATTTTATATATTTTAATTTTTTATTTTGTTAATAACCTCTAGAGAATTAGAGTGTAACACCTGCCCTTTTAAATTATAAGAGCATTTTTTTTTGCCATATATGAGACTTGCCATTCAAATAGGGAGCTTTTTTATTTTTTTTGCTAACTGCATACTTCATAGTTTTGATAGTTTCAAGAATATGTAATACCTCACCGAGATAAATATCCATTAAACCGATAAAATTTTTTTTTTGCAAAATTCATATTAACTAACTTCCTTTGTATTTTGTATTTTATATATTTTAATTTTTTATTTTGTTAATAACCTCTAGAGAATAGAG
>JAWXUY010000037.1:7913-11386 GCA_044425885.1 bacterium
CGAGATAAATATCCATTAAACCGATAAAATTTTTTTTTTTCAAAATTCACATTAACTAACTTTCTTTGTATTTTGTATTTTATATATTTTAATTTTTAATTTTGTTAATTACATCTAGAAAATAGGTAGGTAAATCACTTTCCACCTCTACATACTCATTGCTAACTGGATGTACAAACCCTAATATTTTAGAATGTAGCATCTGCCCTTTTAAATTATAAGGCTGTTTTTCTTTGCCATATACAAAATCACCTAATAAAGGATTACCTATATGAGCCATATGGACTCTTATTTGGTGCGTTCTGCCTGTTTCGAGCTTTAGCTTTATAAGAGTAAACTTCTTGTATCGCTCTAATACCTCATAATGGGTCACCGCACGCTTAGAATTTTTGTAGACTACCGCCATTTTTTTTCGGTCTTTTGGATGCCTGCCTATAGGAGCATCTACCATACCACTATCTTCTTTTAGATTATTATATACTACCGCATAATAAATCCTGTTCATGGAATGTTCTTCTAACTGCTTTGCTAAACTTGTATGAGCATTGTCATTTTTGGCTACTATTAATAAACCAGAAGTGTCTTTGTCTATACGATGTACTATTCCAGCACGTATAACCCCATTTATCCCTGATAAATCTTCACCACAATGATGCATTAAAGCATTAACTAACGTCCCATCTTCATGCCCATTTGCTGGATGTACTACCATATTTTGTGACTTATTAACTATAATAACATCTTTATCCTCATAAGCAATATCAATAAAAATATCTTGAGCTACTATGCCTAAAACTTTGGGTTCTTGGATAATAACTTGTATAGTATCACTAAGCCTTAACTTGTAATTTTTGCTAATAGTAGAGCCATTAACTAATATAGCATTTTCATCTATAAGCTTTTGGACTCTGCTTCTTGAGACATTAAGACTTTTTTCTAAAACACTTAACCTTTTTACTAGAAAATTATCTATTCTGATATTTACAAAATTAACATTTTCATCATCACTTATTACAAAATTAAACTCGTGCATATTTTTTATATTCTCCCATTTAATTTTAATTTTAATTTTAATTTTAATTTAGTTTAATTTAATTTTAATTTAATTTTAATTTAATTGCTTTCAGAGAATAATATAGTAATAGATAATAATAGCGTTCCTATACAAACATATATATCTGCCATATTAAATACGGCAAAATCATTACCCCAGAATATAAAATGGAACATATCTACTACATAGCCTCTAACTATTCTATCTATCATATTTCCTAAAGCACCTGATATTAATAATATAAGAGCTGTATTCCAAGTAATATTGTGTAAATTACGAATTTTTTTAAACTTGTTAAAATCATTAAACCTAGTGAGATTACGTAGATTGTTTACACTTGGTGGATTATCATAAAATATGGCACTTATAATAGTTACGAATATTGCGATTCCAACAAAAATATAGATATGCCCATCGAACATGCCGAAAGCAGCTCCAGTATTTTCTACGAAAGTAAGATAAAAGAATTCTTTTATAACTTCCATAGAATGTAAGGGCTTTAGATTTATTAGAGCTAGATGCTTGGTAAATTGGTCTATAGTTATTAGAAGTACTACTATAAACATCGGTAAAAACGTGTTGTTAGAGGAATTTTTTTGTATAAATAAAGTTTTCATATAATCTCTCCATTATCATTTTGTTATTTTATTATTTTTCATTTTATTTTTCATTTTATTTTTTACTCTATTTTTTATTTTATCATACTTTACAATTGTTTACTATAGCAAATTATAACAAATTAATAAATTTATTTATTTTGACATTATTTGGTGTTATTTTTTGGTATTTTTTTTATTATTTTGGATATTTTTTATTAAAAAAAGAGCTAATTTTAATATATAATAACTCTTAAAATCAAATTTATTTTATTATTTTATACTTTTACGCTCTTTACACCATATTCTTCTGCCACATGTATATTTAAATGATTTCCTAATTTTATTCCTTGATTATTTAGTATAGCACTTACTGTTGATACCGCTAAATCCTTTGTATTATTTTCTTTGCTAATATGTATTAGGACGACATTTTTCAACCTTTCTGAAAAAACATGACTTATCAATTTTCCACAGGTTTCGTTTGAGATGTGTCCGAATTTACCTAAAACTCGTTTTTTCAGAAATTCTGGATAAGAACTATTTAATAACATTTCTTTATTATAATTGCTTTCTATTAGTAATAAATTACAATTTTTTATGTTGTTCACTATATTTTCATCTATATAACCCACATCTGTGAGTATAGATATTTTTTTATCACCACTATAAATATTATAGCAAACAGGGGCTATAGCATCATGACAGACTGAAAAAGGGACTACACATAAGTCATTTATAAATACTTTTTCATTTGGATGTATAATAAACTTGTTGTTGGGAGCGATTCTGCCTATCTTTTCTTTTTTTTGCATAGCTGTCCAAGTTTCACCTAGAGCATATATGGGTATTTTAAAACGCCTTGATAATACCCCTACTCCACTTATATGATCTGTATGCTCATGCGTTATAAATATTGCATCTATCATACTTGGATTTACCCCTATTAAATCAAGAGCATTTTTTGCTTTAAGCCCACTTATACCGCAATCTACTAATATTTTGGTATTTTCATTTTCTATATAAGTGCTGTTGCCTGCACTACCACTTGCTAAAGTTACACACCTAAAATACATATAAATAATTTTATCCTTTTTTTATTTAACTATTACTAAAACTATATAAATTTTGTTTAATAGCTTGTTCATCATGCATAATTTTGCTAAATATTTTTGTTATTTTCATTTATTATAATAGTATCACACTTCAAAGTCTTAAATTTGGACTCAAAACCTACATCACTTTTTCAATATATTGGATTTACGATTCATAATTGATAATAAGTAAAATAATTTTAAAATATTTTTATTTTATTGTAAACTCATATTAAAAATCAAGATTTATTTGTGTATATCCATATCCACTTACGATTTATGCACTTATGATACTATAAAATTATATATTATTTCATATAGTTTTTATAACTACTAGTAATTCTTTTTATATACCTACCTTCATACCATATGCACATAGTCCAACATAAGACCAAAAACACTTTTAACTTTAAGCCCGCCTATGCCGAAAATTTCTACTATTCTTCTACTCTTTTTATATCGACACCTAGACTTCTTAGCTTGTATTCTATTTTTTCATATCCTCTGTCTATATACTTAATATTGGAGATTTTAGTTACACCTTCTTCACATAGTCCAACATAAGACCAAAAACACTTTTAACTTTAAGCCCTCTTATGCCAAAAATCTCTACTATTCTTCTACTCTTTTTATATCGACACCTAGACTTCTTAGCTTGTATTCTATTTTTTCATATCCTCTGTCTATATACTTAATATTGGAGATTTTAGTTACACCTTCTTCACATAG
>JAWXUY010000038.1:0-11322 GCA_044425885.1 bacterium
CTGTCTTAAATTCTAAGCCCAAATAAATCACCTCCCTACTTATAACACCATTTATCTACCAAAATTGCTACAAAAAAAAATTAAATATATATAAAAAATATTAAAAGAAAGGGTTATCAATAAAAATTACTTTACTTATCGCTATAATTAACAATATAATTTTTTTGGCAATGGTGTAATAAATTTGACTAGAGATATAACCCTTGGAAATTTTGTAGTTAAATTCAATAATAATACTGGTGAGATTGTTAAATACGTTTCTGGAAATGGTAATCTCGAAATACCATCTGAAATAGACGGCGTTACTGTTAAATCCATCGGACGTAGTGCATTTAATAGTTGTTATTGTCTTGAATATGTTAGTATACCAAATACTGTAAATTCAATCAATATAACAGCTTTTAATTACTGTCGTAATTTAAAAGCTGTTAATATAGCTGGTAACAATATGACTTCTATAGAAGATAATGCATTCTCTTATTGCTTTAATCTCTCAAATATTTGTCTCCCTGACAGTATAAATTTTATCGGAGCAGGTGCTTTCGACAGTTGCTACAATCTTAAATTTATTTCTATACCAACTAAAATAACTTTAATTAATAATTCATTATTTTTAAATTGCTATAATTTAAAGTCAATCTATATCCCATATGGAGTAACCTCAATTGAGGAATCTGCATTTTATAATTGTCTAAATCTTGTAGATATTTCTATACCAGCCAGCGTAAATTTGATTAAATAAGATATTCTCACTCATAATATTTTAAAGAGAATATTAATAGTCAGTGTATATAGAAATATGTATATAGAGATAGGATGTATAAAAAAACCTATCTAGTACTACTTGAATTGCTGGAAACCCCTAAAGCTAGTTAAACTACAACGTAGAGATGAAAAAGACTCAAGCGTGAGAGTTGTGAAAACAGAAAAAATTAACTAGATGAGATAAGGTTAAACCCTAAGTCTTAAATAACAATGGGCAATCAGCAGGTAAGCTCCAAACAGGAGAAACTTCAACGACTATCCCTCTTAAGGGAGTAGGTTACAAGCGATGGTAGCCGAAGTGGGTAGACCTTACTGGGTAAAGCCAAAGGATAAGATATAGTCTGTGCTTATATGAAAATATAAGAAGTTCGTTATAATAATATAAAAATTTTATATGAGAACTGCATAGAGGTTAGCGACTCTATGTGAACAATAATTTCTTGATTTTAATAATTAAGAAATTCAGTAATGAAAAAGCATTTGCTTATTGTAAAAGCTTAAATTCTATTTACATACCGAATAATGTAACTTCAATAAGGAGTGATGCGTTTAAAAAATGTACTAACCTAGAGTCTATTTATATCCCAACAAATGTAACTTCAATTGAAATGGGTAGTTTTGATATGTGTCATAATCTAAAAAATATATATTATAAGGGAAGCAAAAATAATTGGAATGACATTAATATAAATAAATGTACTTTAAATATAGAGCCTCTTACTGATAATACTGATGGGTACTATGGGTATTATAAAAAAAATGATTATTTTAACAAGTATATACTCTTAGAAACTTCATCTGCTAAATGGCATTATAACTCAAGTATATCAAGTGAAACGTGGAATTTACTATAAGATTATAAAATAATATAAAATAAAAGCCTTGTTTATAACTCAAACTAAATAAGGCTTTTAAAATTATTTATTATTATTACAATAATATTACAAATTAAAAAATTCTAAAAATTATATATACTTTTGTTGTCGGATATTGTATAATTTACTGGTTAATTAATGATCTAGGAGGATTTTTTTATTTATGAGCAATGAAGATAACAACAATTTTAAAAGTAGCACTGATATCCCCTCTTTATCCAGCAACAATCCCAAAAGCAAAACCTCAAAAAATAATAAAAAATTATTAAATGTTTTTATTATTAGTTTAATAGTTATCATAAATATAGCTATCGTTTGTACAGCTGGCTTTTTTATACATCAATTTAAAGAAAACCAACAAATACAAGACTATCGAGAGCTTAATATGTTAACGCCTACTGAAATAGGATTAAATATAGACCTAGTCTACCAAGAAAATATTATTAATCCCCCTATAATAGAAGATGGGGAAATTTATATGCCAATTGACCTAATAAAAGAGCATATAGACGAGTATATCTTTTGGGAAGAAGAAGAAAGACGTGTCACTATCACAACTGAACATAATGTAATAAGAATGCAAACTGAGGAGCTAGAGTATTTTATAAACGATAAAGTATTAAAGCTAGAGCTTCCTATTTATAATTTAGAGGGTATTGCCTATATGCCTACTTCTTTCTTACAAGAATTTTATCAAGTTGTCTTTATTTATAACCAAAATACTCTTATGTTAGACTTATTTAATAAAGACTACCAAATGGGAATTGTATCTAAAAAATTAAACGTTCGTGAAGAAGAAGATCCTGAGTCTAGCATAATAGATAAGCTAGATAAAAATAGCGTGGTTTACTTTAAAGAGTTGACTGGTACGACTATTATAAATGCCAAAACAAAAGAAGAAACTCTTGATGGTTTCACTCAAATAGAAACCGAAAATGGTTTTATCGGCTACATAGAAACGAAGTATATTCAAGATGTGCAAAATATAAGTATTGACAAGATGTATGACTATGACTATGAAACCAGAACTACTAACTTATTAAATAATGGCAAGCTAAACGTAGTATTCGACCAAATGCAAAGTGTTGTAGCTAATACGTCTGATAGTAGACGTACTCCACACGCTGGAATGGACGTTTTAATCCCTACGTGGTTTTCTTTTAAAGATGAAAGCGGTGAGATAATAAATATAGCAGATAGAGGTTATGTTGATTGGGCACATAGTGAGGGCTACCAAGTTTGGGGGCTTCTTACAGACAATTTTAATTCAAAAATATCACACGCTGTTTTATCTTCTAGTGAAACTCGTGAATATGTTATAAAACAATTACTAGCATTTGTATCTATTTATAATTTAGATGGTATTAACATAGACTTTGAAAGCGTTCCTAAAGCAGATGGAGATTATTTCATACAATTTTTAAGAGAGCTTGCTCCTTTATTAAAACAGCAAAATGCTCTTTTATCTGTTGATACGTTTGTCCCTAAGCCTTGGACTGCTCATTATAATAGAGAAGAAGTTGGTAAGATAGCTGATTATATAATAGTTATGGGCTACGATGAACATTATTCAGGCTCTGAATATGCTGGGAGTGTAGCATCTCTTAACTGGTCACGTGAAGCAATCGAAGCTACTCTAGCTGAAAATGTACCAAAAGAAAAGTTAATCCTTGGTATACCTTTCTATGCTAGAGCTTGGACTGAAACGCTAGATGATAATAATCGAGTAAGCCTTAGTTCTTCAGCATATGGAATGAATTCAAGCTATAATTTTATAATAGATAAAGGCGGTGAGTTTGTGTATGACGAGTACACAGAGCAGTACTACGGTGAAGTAATAGGTGGTAATAAGACTTATAAGATTTGGCTAGAAGACGAAACAAGTGTAACTAAGAGATTAAATCTAGTACATGAGTATGATATAGCAGGAGTAGGAGTATGGAAAAGAAACCTCGAGAAAGATGGAATTTGGGAACTAATGGAAAGCATACTCAAGAAGTAGACTTGAGTAAATATATATATAGTCTAGAAGAAGCTAATACAATAATAGGTATAGGAAGCGGAGAACCATTTGAAAACATAAGGGCAAAGCTTTTAAGTGAAAAAGTGCCTTTTGTGGACGGTAGTGCTGACTACCTAGAAAAGCGAATAAATCCCGCTTTAACTACTCCATCGGTAAAAAGCATTATCGCAATAGGAGTAAGCTATAATAAAAAATTAAGTAATAATTTTAACGCTTATAATAATTTTAATTCTAGTAGAGTCAATTTATCAATTGGCTCTATTGGTGTTGACTATCACAAAATAGTCTATCAAAAGCTTGAGGATATCAAGCGTAATATACAAGATTATACTAATAATAATAATTTTATTTGTGATATATTTGTTGATACAGGTCCTTTGGTAGATAGAGAAGTCGGTATTCGATGCGGACTTGGAGCAATAGGCAAAAGCGGTAATCTAATAAGTCCCAAGCTAGGCTCGATTATAAATATCGGCTATATGCTCACGGATTTAAAGCTTAAGCCTTCTAAATTAATAACTCAAGACTTTTGCAAAGACTGTAGTGCTTGCTTAAAAGCGTGTCCTACCAAGAGCATTAAGCACAATTATAGCTTTGATTATAAAACGTGTATATCTTACTTGACTCAAAAAAAAGAATTAGATATGATAGAGTGTGAGGTTATAAAAAATAATTTATATGGGTGTGATATATGCCAGCTTGTATGCCCTTATAACAAAGAAACTTACTGTGAAGAATTTAATAACCCTGATGATATAGATTTATTTAAGCCTACTGTCGAGAGCATACTAGGGCTATCTAATAAAGATTTTAAGATGACGTACAAAAATCAAGCTTGTGGTTGGCGTGGTAAAAAAGTACTGCAAAGAAATGCTATAATAGGGCTAGTTAATAACGCTAATAAAAATATTATTAATAACTTAGATGCACTAAAGATTTTAAATATTCTAGAAGATGACCCAAGAGATGATATACAAGTGTATTTGGAGTGGGCGAGGGGTAAGTTTAATAAATAAATAAATAAATAATTAAATAATTAAATAATAATCAAATAATCAAATAAGAAAGTAGGTAGAAACTAATGGCGTATTTTAAAAATAGAGGTCTTAGAGGTAGTAACTTAGAAAATCTTATAAATCTTACTAATGATGTATATCGTGAAAAGAATTTGGCTATAATACAAAAGATTCCTACTCCAATAACTCCTGTCAAAATAGACAACTCAACAAAAACAATCTCTCTAGCTTATTTTAACGAAAAGAGTACTGTCGACTATATCGGAGTTATTCAAGGAATAGCAGTTTGCTTTGATGCAAAAGAAACCAGTAAGCCTTATCTACCTTTGCAAAATATTCATGAGCATCAAATAGCTTTTATGCGTGATTTTGAAGCCCAAGATGGAGTCGCTTTTTTACTAGTCCACTTTAAGCTTTATGACGAGTATTATTATCTACCTTTTAAAGAGTTAATACTTCACTACAACAGTGCCCAAAATGGTGGTAGGAAGTCTATTAGCTACAATGACTTTAAAAAGTATTATAGTATACCTCAGTCAAACAAGTTCTATGTCCACTATCTAGAAGCACTTAGTACTTATTTAGAAAATTTAGGCGAGCTGGAAAATAATTAAATTAAAAAATAATCAAAAAGGAGTGCCTGAATATAATTAAAAATTTCTTAAAGTTTTTTCATATTTTTCCTATTTTTCCTATTTTTACTATTTTTTATAAGTTCATTGTTTTAAGTTTAATACTAAATCTACTTCTATATGGTTGCTCAGGTGTTGAGCATATCGCAAATTATAAAAATAATAATAATATTAATAATATTACTAATAATAATCTAGATACTTTAAATATAGTAGATGACATCGAACTTGTAGAAACTATTAGCTCTAGCAGTCTAGAAGTCTATAACGTCTACTCTTATTACAACTATTCTCTAGAGAAATTCGAGCCCGAAAGCACTATATATTCTGGTATCCATCTCGAAGATAACGCTGGTAATTTTATTAAAAATTTCGAAGACTCTAACAACATATACCACAATATTTATCTAAATGAAGCCTCTCTTGATGAAAGCTTTTTATTATCTTGGGTATTATCTTGCTATGCCAACACCAAAGTCCCTTTTATTACTATCAATCCTCCAGATAATCTAGACGATTTATATAGTAAAGCGTTGTTGCTTGAGCGTGTAAAAGAGTTTGGCGCTCTTAATATACCCATCTTCGTTAATTTCTATCCTCTATCTCTCTCAACCAAAGATTTAGCAGATAGCACAAGCATTCAAGACTACATCTCTTTTATTCAAGTAAGCTCTCGTTATTTTAACGTATATGCTCCTAATGTTTGTTTTATCTGGAGCGTCGACTACAATCTAGCTTATCAGTCAAAAGATTATTATGCTGGTGAAAGCTATTTAGACTGGGTTGGTCTAGATATATACCAAAATCTAAACGTCGATAACCAGTTAGAGCGTATGTTTAATGAGCTTGATTATTTTTATAACATATACTCAAGCAGTAGTCCTATTTTTATAAATTTAAAAATATCTCATTTTGGAAATACCTCTTATACTTATAACATCACTGACAAGATAAGTGAGCTAGACAGGTACTACAACAATTTTATCCAAAAGTATCCACGTCTCAAGATGCTTAACTATATAAACCAAGATTTATTTAAAGCAAACTCAATCTCTAGTTCTAATAATATTTCTAGCATTAATACGCAAAATTATTTAGTGACCGATAACCAAGAAATTTTAAACGTATACAAAAATAATTTATCACAAAATAAATTTAGTAAAGAATTTATAAATATTAACTACAATACTAGTTATCCGATAAGCTCACTAAAAAAAGAAGAAGTTGTAGCGTATAAACTAGAAGAAGATTTTTTCAAAGATAGCTCTCTTTCTGACCAGTATAACCTAGATGACATTATTATAAACAACCTTCAAAAATATATAATAATTAAATAATTTAAAATATTTTGTTTTACTAGAATATAAATTATTTATTTGCTAAAAATAATATAGTTATAATAAATAATAATATATAAATAAATAATTTTAAGTTATATAATTTAGGAGGTTCGTTCTTATGGAAGTATTAAAAGTTTCGGCTAATTCACAACCAAAATCAGTAGCTGGTGCAATAGCAGCTATAAGTAGAAATAATCAAAAACTAGAGATAGAGACTATCGGGGCTGCTGCAGTAAATCAAGCTGTAAAAAGCATTGCCATAGCCAGAGGCTACGTTGCCCCAAACGGCATTGAACTTGTATGCGTACCAGCATTTTCTCAGTTAGAGGTAAACGATGAGATTAAAACGTCTATTAAGTTTGTTATAGAACAGAGATAGCCAAAAATATCTTTAAATATAAATAAAACCTATCCGATAAAATACTAGATTTTCAAACAAAATCTTTGTAATATCCGATAGGTTTTTATTTTTATATATTTTATTAAATTTTATTAAAATATTAATTTCCCTAGCATATAGCCAACTTGATAGAATAAAAGTACTGCAATTCCTATATATATATTTTTCATGCACAACAACCCCTTTTATCTAAAATATAATCATAACTGTCTATTATATATTATATGCCATAAATTACTTAAAATTACTTATATTTATTTATAGTCTTACTTAATATCTCAAAGTCCTTTAACTCTAGCTTCTCTCCCCTTATATTTGGGTCAAATCCGCTCTCTACCAGTATAATACTTATTTTCTCTTTGTCAAAGCTAAACTCCTTTGAGTTATATATACAATTTAGTAAGGTCTTTCTTCTTTGTGAAAATGCTATTTTAATAAGCGCAAAAAATTCTTCTTTATTTTCTACCTCTACAGGGTGACTCTTTAACGTAGTTAACCTTATAACTGCCGAATCAACATTCGGTCTTGGCATAAAGCAGTTTCTCGGAACATTCGCTACTAAATAAGGCTCGCTAAAGTATTGCACTACCAAGCTAAGTGACCCATACTCTTTAGTCCCTGACTTCGCACTCATTCTACTTGCTACCTCTTTTTGTATCATAACTGTTATACTTTCAACTGGTAGCTCATTTTCTAATATATTCATAATAATTGGAGTTGTTATATAATACGGCAAGTTCGCTACGATTTTTATTTTACTTCCGTTGTTTTCTTGCGCTATTTTATTAATATCTACTTTTAGTATATCCTCGTTTATTATCTCTATATTACTATAATTAGAAAGCGTGTCTTCCAATATAGGTATTAACGTATTATCTATTTCCACCGCTATTACTTTTTTAGCGTGCTTTGCTAAAGCTGACGTAAGAGTTCCTATCCCCGGTCCTATTTCTATTATAACGTCTTCCTCTGTCACGTCCGCTGAGTTTATTATTTTATCTAAAACGTGCTGGTCTACTAAAAAATTTTGACCAAAATTCTTCTTAAACGCAAATTCATATTTCTTAATAATCTCTTTAGTCTTATACGCCAAAGACACATTATTATTATTATTATTATTATCTTCTACAGAAATTACAAATCACCCCTTTAAACTCTTTATTCTAATTCTTAATTTTTTGCATCACTAACTCAAACGCTTCTTCTATTTTTTCTGGATTTTTACCGCCTGCTTGTGCCATGTTAGGTCTTCCGCCTCCACCGCCTCCGCAAGTTGTCGCTACCATTTTTACTAAATCCCCTGCTTTATGCCCTAATTTTATTGCTTCTTCGCTACACATCGTAATAAAATTAACTTTGCCTTCTTCTTTATTATCGCTAGCTAATAATATTATATAATTGTCTAGCTTGTCTTTTATTTTATCACCTAAATTTCTTAGCGAGTCCATGTCCATATTGCTTACTTTATATAACACAACTTGCATATTGTTTACTTCTTGTTTTTCAGCTAATATCTCATCTAATATACCTGTCGATAACTTGTTTTTTAATCCCTCTATTTCTTTTAATAACTTTTTGTTGTCGTCAAGAGTAGCAATCACCTTGGTTAATAAATTCTTAGGGTCGGACTTTAAATTTTCACAAACTTTTAATATTAATTCTTCTCTTTGCTTGTAAAATTCAAGTGCTGAAACACCAGCCACTGCCTCTATCCTTCTTACTCCAGCAGCTACTCCACTCTCTGATATTATTTTAAAACTACCTATTTGCGCTGAGTTCTTAACGTGTGTACCTCCGCAAAGCTCTATCGAGTATCCGCCTATATTTACTACTCGCACTACGTCGCCGTATTTCTCACCAAAAAGCGCCATCGCTCCTTCTTTTCTTGCATCTTCAATCGACATCTCTTTTATTACTACGTCATGTGCTTTTAGTATCTCATAATTTACTATCTTTTCAACTTCTAATAACTCTTTTTGTGTCATTGGCTCAAAATGCGTTAAGTCAAATCTTAACCTATTCTTCGTCACAAGTGAACCTGCTTGTTGTACATGATTACCTAAAACCTCTTTTAAAGCCTTGTGTAACATATGCGTAGCCGTGTGGTTTCTGCAAACATCTAACCTTTTTTGCTCATCTACCTCTAACTCTACTCTATCTCCAACCTCTATAACTCCAGATTTTAAGACCCCTTGATGAATTATTTTATTACCACCAAAGTTTATACAATCTTCTATTTCTATAACACAATTAGCATTTTTTATTAAGCCAGTATCCCCTGCTTGTCCACCCATTTCAGCATAAAAAGGCGTTTTAGTAGTTATAATATATACTTTAGCATTTTCTTCTGCCACCGCATTTACTATTTGATTATCAAAGACTATCGCTTGGACTTCCGACTCTAAACTTATTTTGTCATAACCATCAAACTCACTGCTCATTGTAGGCTCTAATTTATTAAATATAGTTTCCTCCGCACCCATGTAAGTATCTTCTTCACGAGCTGAACGTGCTTTATTTTTTTGATTTTCCATCTCTTTTAAGAATTCTTCTTCATCTATTTCAAGATTTTCTTCTTCTAATATCTCTTTCATTAGGTCAAGTGGAAATCCGTAAGTATCATAAAGCTTAAAAGCATCTTGACCTTTTAGAGTATCTAAAGCGTTATCTCTGAGCTCTTGTATCTTATCTTTTAATAATACAAGCCCATTGTCTATAGTACTATGAAATCTTTCTTCCTCTACAGTTAATATTTTATAAATATAATCTTCTTTTTCGGCAAGCTCTGAATAAGCATCTTTAGAGGTAGTTATTACTATTTTGCTTAAATCAGCTAAAAATAAATCATTAATATTCAATATTTTACCATGTCGAACCGCTCTCCTTAAAAGCCTTCTTAGAACATAGCCACGCCCCTCATTAGATGGTAATACACCGTCTGCCGTCATAAAAGTAATTGCTCTTATATGGTCCGTTATAACCCTAATAGATATATCTGTTTTGTAGTCATCTTCATATTTTACTCCGCCAAGCTCACAAACTTTGTCTCTTATTGCCTTAATAGTATCCACATCAAAAATAGAATTTACACCTTGCATAACAGTCGCTAACCTCTCAAGCCCCATACCTGTATCTATATTAGGATTAGCTAAATCAGAATACGTGCCATCTTCCTCCCTGCTAAACTGCGTAAAAACTAAATTCCATATTTCCATATACCTATCACAATCACAACCAACAAAACAATTAGGGTCATCACAGCCATACTCTTTACCCTTGTCAAAATATATTTCCGAACAAGGCCCACAAGGTCCAACTCCATGCTCCCAAAAATTATCCGCCTTGCCAAGCTTAACTATTTTAGATTTATCTAAACCAACTTTTTCTTCCCATATTTTAAAAGCTTCATCATCTTCTTCATAAACCGAAGCAAATAATTTTTCTTCTGGAAGCTCCATAACATCTATAAAAAACTCCCAAGCCCACGCAATAGCTTCTTCTTTAAAATAATCACCAAAAGAGAAATTTCCAAGCATTTCAAAAAAAGTACCATGCCTAGCTGTTTTCCCTACATTTTCTATATCCCCAGTTCTTATACACTTTTGACAAGTAGTCATTTTTTTAGAAGGCGGTACTTGTTGTCCTGTAAAATAAGGCTTTAAAGGCGCCATTCCTGAATTAATTAATAATAAACTTTTGTCATTTTGTGGTACAAGTGAGAAACTATCTGCTTTTAGATGTTCCTTGTTTTGAAAAAAAATTAAATATTTACTTCTAATTTCATTAACTCCTAGATATTTCATTATATTTTTCTAAACCTCCAGTAATTTTTATTTTTTTTATTATATATATTATATAAAATTTAATATTAATTGTCAAATTTTTAGTAATAAATTAAATATAAATTTATAATTAAAAACAAAAAAAGAATATATACTAATATATATTCTTTTTTCATTTATGATAGATAAATTAAACGACCCAAAAGGGACTCGAACCCTCGACCTCTGGCGTGACAGGCCAGCGCTCTAACCAACTGAGCTATTGGGCCAAATTAAGTGGATCCTCAGGGACTCGAACCCTGGACCGCCCGGTTATGAGCCGGGTGCTCTAACCAACTGAGCTAAAGATCCATAAACTAATTTAAACTATATTAAATTTTAAGCCGATGAAGGGACTTGAACCCCCAACCTGCTGATTACAAGTCAGCTGCTCTACCAGTTGAGCCACATCGGCATATTGAATACGGCAACCACTTACTTTCCCAGGCG
>JAWXUY010000039.1:0-11269 GCA_044425885.1 bacterium
CGAAAGCTTTTGCCCCTATCATCTTAGTATCCTCAGATATAATAACTGATTCAAGTGATGTACAATCTAAAAATGCGTTATACCCTATCATCTCTATAGTGTTAGGTAAAACAACCTCTTTGATAGTTTCGTTGCCCTTAAATACGTTAGTGGCTAGCAACTCTGGCACTATTTCATCTATCACAGATGGTACTACAACTGTTTCAAATTCATCTCCGCCTGTATACTCATAAATTTCTAATAAATCACCTACAGAATCTTCATAAGGTTGAGTTCTAGATTTAAAGTATTGCCCTCCAGTCGATACATAAACATCTTCCGAAATAGAAATAGTTATGTTATTTACATCAATCGTTTGGGTTTGGGTTTGGGTTTGGTCTTGAGTTTGAGATGACTCGGTCTGTCCCATCAACTGGTTTATATATTCGTCATACCCAAATACAACATCTATGTTTAAATTTAAATTAAGTATAATACTCAAGTTAATAACAACACCACAAGCACGTTTTTTAAAAGTTTTTATTTTATTATTTTTTAAATTTTTAAGCATATTATCCAATCCTTTACTAAAATTAATTTTATATGATTTTAACACAAAATACAAAATAAATAAATAAAATTTTATATTTTTTTGTTTTATGGGAATACTTAACTTTGAGGTGATTAATATAACTAACATAAATAATAATTCTAAAATTTTTAATTTAATTCTATACAGCTCGTTAACTCTGTTTTTAATTAGTATTCTAGTAGAGGTTATATATACTCTTTTGTACTTGTATAATATTACTATAGGCAGAACCAATAAATTAGTTATTTTAAAATTTTTAGACGTGCATTCAGAAGCTGATATTTTAGATAAAGCATTTGAAAAAGAGAAAAACAAAATAAAAGATTGGCTTGACAACACCATGGTAAAAGGGCTTAAAATTACTGGCTATAACAACACTCTTTTATTTGCTGAGTGCTTTGAGTCTAGAAAATATAGTAATAAATGGGTAATTATTCTACATGGCTATGGCTCTAAAGGCACTAATATGTATTCGGTTGGTAGGGTATTTAACAAAAAAGGTTTTAATATTCTCCTACCCGACTTAAGAGGTCATGGACTAAGTGGAGCTAACTACGTTGGAATGGGGTGGCATGATAGATTTGATGTTATAAGCTGGATTAACAATATTATTAAAATTAACAAAGATGCTGAAATAATAATCTATGGAGTCTCGATGGGAGCCAGTACAGCCCTCATGACATCTGGCGAAGAATTACCAAAGAATGTAAAATGTATAATTTCAGACTCAGCCTATACCACCGCTTATGAAGTTTTAAAGCATCAGCTAAAAAAAGTAAATAATATGCCTGTTTACGTTTTTTTAGACTCCATTAATAATATGTGTAAAGTTAAAAATGGTTTTTCTTTAAAGCAAGCTAACACAGTTAAGCAAGTAAGCAAAAGCAGTACTCCTATACTATTTATTCATGGCAGTAATGACTCCATAGTACCTACTAAAATGGTCTTTGATATATATAAAAATGCTAATTGTAAAAAACATATAATAATTTTTAAAAATATAGGACATACGATGTCAAGTATAATAAATAAAAAAAAATACTGGGAAAAAATTTTTATTTTTATAGATAAATATACAAAATAAACTATTAAATATTTAAATTATTGTTAATTTTGTAAAAATTAATAAAAAAATATAAAATAGCTTTTTTTTATTAATTTTATATGATATAATATATTTAATACTATAATTTATTTTTAGGTTTCAAAGTTTTAAGGGAGCTGATTTTATGAATACTAATAACAACGATATAATTAAATATTTAAAATTGTTTTCTATAGGGGCATTAGTCATTGTGACTTTAGGGACTAGTATTTGTATTTTAGGTGCTAATAACGCTAAAGAATTCGCACTTACTCATGCTGGTTTTTCGGAGCAAGATATCAGCTTTGTTAAATGGGATTTTGATTTAGATAATTTTTTAGCTACGTATGATATAGAGTGGTATCATAATAACCTTGAGTACGAATACAAAATTCACGCCCTTACTGGTGAAGTGCTAAAATACGAGATAGATTAAATTAAATTAAATTAAATAAATTTATAAAACAATATCAGGAGGGGCTTTTATCATGAATAATAATGAGCTAATCGAAGTTCAAAACAAACTTTCTAATTTAGACTATCTTCTTGATAGGAAGCTCTTTTTGCTAGAAGAAATCTTAAAAATATCTATGGAGCAGTCTATAACATTTAAGTCTACAAGCGAAGAAGCTAACCTGAAAATCCAAAAAGATATTGACTTAAAACAGTCTATAATAGACGAATTACTAAGTATAGACGATATGTTTATAAGCATATTTAAAAGTTTTTCTGGCTTTTTAAACCAAAATCCCAAAATGCTCAGAAAAGAAATATTCGATATGCAGACCAAGATAAAGTCAATTTCAAAAGTAGACTTAAAAATTAGGGTTCAAGAAGACAAAAATAAACAAATTTTCGCTACCTACCACAATTTAACCAATAACAATACTAACGTAAATAGTATTAATAATAATAATAGCGATTTAAATACATTTGATGTCTCAAATAATAATGCAAATTTAAGTAGTAGTAGCAATATTAACTTAAATAATAATATTATTAATACAAAAAAACAATCTTTAATAAATAAGTATCAACAAAACAATACTTTTTATTAAAATTATAATTTTATTAAAGGATTTTATAATATCATGAAAAAAGACAGACTTAAACAACAAATGGATTTTCTAATAGAAGTTGATAAACTTAAAAACGTATTTAGACAAAGCTTTATTACTTCAAATGATAGAAATGAAAATGACGCAGAACATTCTTGGCATATGGCAATGTTTATTACTATTTTAGAAGAATATACCCCAGAAAATACTAATATTCTAAAAGTAATAAAAATGGCTCTTATTCATGACTTAGTAGAAATTTACGCAGGTGATACTTTTTTATATTCAGACACGTCTAACGATGAAAAACTGTTAAAAGAAACGGAGTCGGCTGAAAAAATTTTTTCTATTTTACCCCAAGACCAAAAACAAGAATTTATATCGCTTTGGGAAGAATTTGAAGAAAAAAGTACTAATGAATCAAGATTTTGTGCAACAATAGATAGAGTACAGCCTATACTATTAAATTATTTAACAGAGGGAGGTACTTGGAGAAAATATAGTGTTTGCAAATCTCAAGTTTTAGATAAAGGATTTGCTATATTTGAGTATGCCAACCCTGAAATTAAAAATTATATACTAGAAATAATAGAAGATAGCGTAAAAAAGGGCTATTTAATAAATAAATAAAATATTTGGGAGATTTTTTATGAATTGTTTAAATCAAAAATTAGGTATTATAGGCGGTGGACAGCTTGGCAAAATGATGATTTTGGAAGCTAAGAAAATGGGGCTTCATGTTACTATTTTAGACCCTACTAAAGATTGTCCTGCCAGTAGTATAGCCGACGAGCATATAGTAGCTAATTTCAACGACAGAGAAGCTTTATTAAAGCTTGCTAACTCAACTGATGTTCTAACTTATGAATTCGAGCACATTGACTATTTATATTTAATGGAGCTTGAAAAAAATAATTATAAAGTTTACCCTACTCCAACATCGCTTAAAATTATACAAAATAAGTTTACTCAAAAAGTAGCTCTAAAAGAAAATAATATACTTGTTCCAGAATTTAGACAGGTAGAAAGCGTAGAAGATATAAAGAAAATAGGTAAAGAGTTTTCTTATCCGATGCTACTTAAAACTTGTACAGGCGGTTATGACGGCAAAGGTAATTTTGTTATAAAAAGCGAAGAACAAGTTGAAGAAGGTTTTAATGCTTTAAATAACGGAGCTATGCTTATGGTAGAGAAATTTGTTGACTTTGAGATGGAATTGTCTGTTTTGGCTTGTGGTGGACTTTTAGATGAAATTAAAATATACCCTGTAGCACATAATATACATATAGATAATATTTTACACAAGACTATTGTACCAGCTAAAATTTCAGAGAAAAGTGAGCAAAAAGCTATTGATATAGCACATGAGATAATTAAGATATTTAAAGGGGTTGGAATGTTTTGCGTAGAGTTTTTTATTACTAGTAGCGGAGAAGTTATAGTAAATGAGATAGCTCCACGCCCACATAATTCAGGGCATTACACGATAGAGGGCTGTATTACAAGCCAATTTGAAAATCATGTAAGAGCGGTATTAAATATGCCTTTAGGCTCTACTCAATTATTAAAGCCCTCTGTTATGATGAATTTACTAGGGGAAGAAAATTATAAAGGCGATGCAATAGTAGAAGGCGTTTCGGAAGCGCTTAAAATACAAAATAGCTTTTTGCATATCTACGGCAAAAAGCAAACTGTACCTAAAAGAAAAATGGGGCATATCACTTGCATAGGTGATAACTTAGAAGATGCAAATAAGAATGCTGATAAAGTATTTAATTTTATAAAAATAATTAGTGAATAAAATAAATTTTATTTTAAATTTTATTTTAAATTTTATTAAGAAAGGAATATTAAATCTATGAAAATTGGTATTATTATGGGAAGCGACTCTGACCTTAGAGTTATGAAAGACGTTGCCGATATGATAGAAGATTTTGGTGTTGAATATAAAATGGATATAGTTTCTGCTCATAGAACGCCACAAAAGTTATACGATTATGCTACTACTGCCAAAGAGCGTGGTCTTAATGTTATTATAGCAGGAGCTGGAGGAGCTGCTCACCTACCAGGAATGATTGCTTCTTTAACTCCTTTGCCTGTTATAGGAGTACCTATTAAGACTCAAGCATTAAGCGGAGTAGATTCTCTCTACTCTATAGTCCAAATGCCAGCTGGAGTTCCAGTGGCGAGCGTAGCCATAGACGGTGGAAAAAATGCTGGTCTTTTAGCTATCCAAATACTAGGTAGCTTTAACGAAGATATTAGTCAAAAAATGATTGATTATAAAAATAATCTATCTGGTGAAGTCAATAATAAATCAAAAACTCTACAAGAAATAGATTACAACGAGTATTATAGTAAATTTTTTGGTTAATTTTATTTAAAGTACTGTACAAACTCTAGTTTGTGTGGTATTATTATATATATATATAATATATATTATATTAATTATTTATCTTTTTAGGAGGTCTATTATGGACAATATAAAAATTATCGGTTCTAACATACGTTTTGAACGTAAAAGAAGAAATCTCACAATCGAGGAGCTTTCTGAAATTTTAAACATCGCACCTGGATTTTTAGGTCTTATAGAAAGGGGTCAAAGAGGAACAAGCATAAAAAATTTATGCAGAATAGCTAACTTTTTTAATATTACTCTCGATCAACTTATAACTATGCCTATTAATCCAGACTTAACACTGGTAAAAGAAGAAGCTGAAATTTCTCAAAAAAGAAATACAATACTTACTTATATAAATAGCATGGACGAGCATGAAATGGACTTCTTCATAAATACGTTAAAAGGCTTTAAAAAATATTCTTCTATCAAAAATAATATTCCAGAAGAAGATATATCAGAATAAATATTATTAAATAAAAATATAAAACAAAAAGAGCTTTACTTTAACGCTACTCTAATTTAATAAGGGTTTGTTAAAGCTCTTTTTTAATTTTTTTTAATTTTGGAGGAATAACTTATGAATAATCATGGAAATAAAAACTTAGTTATAATAGGAGGTGGGGCTGTTGGGCTTACTTCAGCCGTACATGCAAGTAATATAGCCAAGCAAAATAACTATAATTTAAATATTATTATACTCGAAAAGCTAGATCGAGTAGGTAAAAAAATCCTCTCTACGGGAAATGGTAGGTGTAACTTCACAAATATCAACATGGATTTTAACAACTTTTATCATATAGACCAAAATTTTAATAATTTTGATAGTTTTATTAATTTTTTTCTACAAGAATTTAGCGTGGAGGACGCTATAAAGTTTTTTTATGATTTAGGTGTACTCCATACTGTTTTAAATAGCGGAAAGGTCTACCCTTTCAGTGAGCAAGCTTCAGCTATTTTAGATGCCCTTAGAAATAAAATAGAAAATACTACTAATATCACAACAAAGACCCAATTTGATGTAAATAAAATTAAAGTAGCTGGCAATAATAAATTTTTAATTAATAATAATATAAATGCTGATGCCATAATTTTTGCCACTGGTGGTCTAGCTAGCCCTAAACTGGGTTCAGATGGGTCTGGAATTAAATTATTAAAAAGCTTGGGGCATTCCTCTACAAAGCTTACTCCAGCTTTAGTCCAGCTTAAAACAAGCAATACAAATAGTCTAAAAGCGCTAAAAGGTATTAAAATCACTGGCAACTTAAAAATCTATGGCGATATAAATAATAAGTCTACTTTTCTAAGAGAAGATTTTGGTGAAATATTATTTACAGATTATGGCATATCTGGTCCACCTGTTTTCCAGTTATCTACCCTTTTTGCCAGATACAATAATCTAGTAGCTTATTTAGACTTTATGCCTAACTACTCAGAGTACCAAATTTTTAATATTCTAAAAGACCGTCGTACTTCCCTTAGTTACACTAATCTCGAAAATTATTTTAACGGTCTTTTAAATAAACGTCTTGGCAATATAATAGCCAAAAACTGTGGAATAGAAAAACTTTCTTTTATAGTAGAAAATCTCGAGGATAAGACACTTAAAAAAATGGCTAAACTTATCAAAAATTTTGAGCTTAAAATAATAGATACCAACGGTTTTAATAATGCTCAAGTAACCGCTGGGGGACTTAAATTGTCAGAGTTTAATAATAAAACATTGGAGTCTAAAATAATAAAGAATTTGTATTGCGCTGGTGAGATTTTGGACGTAGTAGGGGATTGCGGTGGGTATAACCTGCAATGGGCATGGTCATCTTCATATATAGCTACAAAATCTTGTATAAATAGCTTGTATAAATCCTAAATTTGATGGAAACTACACCTATTATCACAACTCTAAAAGTGGTTAGATGAATTACAATAAAATACTTGCATTTTGTAAAAGCACAAGGTATACTTAATTTAGTATTAAATGAAATACACAAAAGTCGATGTGAAAATCATTGAATAAAACATATAAATTTAGAATATACCCAAATTTATATCAAATAATACTTTTTTACTAAAACTTTTGGTTGTGTTCATTTTATCTATAATAAAATGTTGGGTGTATAGTTGTTGTTGAATATGCTTGCAAGAACTGTAGTTAAAAATTAAATATGCTGTAGGCATTTTAAAAAAAGCACCTTTAAGCGTTAAAATAGAGGCGGGAGAGTATGCCATATTATAATAATAGTAGATAATAAATAAGATTTAAAGGAGTGGAATTAGACCATGATTAGAATTTCAAATTTAAAATACCCTATTGAGAAAGTTGATAAAAAATTCGACTTAGAAATAATAGAGAAAGAACTTAAAATAAAAATAAGTAAAATGCTTAAAATAGGGGTAGAAGACCTACAAGAGTTTAGATTGCATAAAAAGTCTATTGATGCACGTGAGAAACTCGGGGGATATTACGTATTAGCGGTTGATATCAGCGTAAAAAACGAAGACAAATACGTAAATAATAAAAATTATAAACATATAATAAAAGTAAAAGAGTTTAATTATGAAATACCACAAAAGACTTGTGATACTAGACCTGTGGTAATAGGATTTGGACCAGCGGGAATGATGGCTGGATTGGTGCTTGCACGTGCTGGACTTAGACCTATTATAATAGAGCAAGGTAAGGACGTAAAACGCCGAGAACAAGATATAAAAGAATTTTGGGAAAATGGCAAATTGTGTACATCTAGTAACGTTCAATTTGGAGAGGGAGGCGCTGGTACTTTTTCAGATGGCAAACTAAATACAAATATAAACGACCCTAGAAGCCAATTTTTAATGCAAGAATTCGTAAAAGCTTCTGCTCCAGAAGATATTTTATACGAGGCAAAACCTCATGTAGGTACAGATAACTTAAGACAAATGGTTCAAAATATAAGAAAAGAAATATTAAAGTATGGCTCTGCTATATACTTTGAGCATAAAGTAATAGATATACTACATGACTCTAATAATAACATAACAGGAGCAGTAGTAAAAAACTTGACAAATACTACTGGATTTACTTTAAAAACTAATAATATAATATTAGCAATAGGGCATAGCGCTAGAGATACTTTTGATATTCTTCAAAAAATTCAACAACCAATGGAACAAAAACCTTTTGCAATAGGGGTTCGTATAGAGCATAAGCAAAAGCTAATAAACGATAAGCAGTATGATAGATATGCTAGATACTTACCTCCAGCTGACTACAAGTTAAACGTTCGTTGTAATTTTAATAAAAGAGGCGCTTATACTTTTTGTATGTGTCCAGGTGGCTATGTTATTAACGCCTCTTCAGAAGAAAATAGGCTTGTTACAAATGGTATGAGCTACTACGACCGTGACGCTGATAATGCTAATAGTGCCCTACTCGTAGAGATTTATCCAAGTGATTTTGAAGACCCTAATAACCCACTTTCTGGAATAAAGTTCCAACGTGAGCTAGAAGAAAAAGCCTTTATAGCAGGCGGTAGTAACTACTCTGCTCCAGTCCAAAGAGTAGGCGACTTTCTAGAAGGCATATCGTCTATTAATTCCAACTTAACTCTAAATCCAAAGATTATCCCTACTTTTAAGCCTAGTTTTACTCCTGCAAATTTCAAAGATATATTACCAGAATTCGTATACGAAACTTTAAAATTTGCAATTCTTGAGATGAACAAAAAAATCAAAGGCTTCTCAAACGAAGATGCTATTCTAACTGGATTAGAAACTAGAAGTTCTTCACCTGTAAGAGTTCTAAGAGGTGATAATTTTGAGTCTACTAAATTTTCAGGTCTTTATCCGTGTGGTGAGGGGTGTGGACACGCTGGCGGGATAGTATCTGCTGGGGTAGACGGAATAAAATGCGCTGAAGCAATCCTAAATAAATTATAAAATTAATTTTACAACCCAAAAAAAAATCTATATAATAATATAATATAATATCATATAGATTTTTTTTTATTTTTATTTTTATTTTTTTTATTTATAATAAAATTATTTATTATAAACTGTTTCTATTTTAGATAATAAGTCAGCATCTGTTACTTCACAATATTTTTTAAGAGTTTCTACTACTCCTACGCTATCTATACTCTCTTTAAGCTCTACGCTTTGTGGGTCTTCTGCGTTAAAATAGTGTAATGCACTTGCTAATCCTTTTACTAAATCATCTGTTTTAAGATTATAACCATAAGCAGTCATTAATGGATTAATAAGTCTGTCTTTAGGGCTTAATTTTCTTAAAGGCTCTCTACCTACTCTTAATACATCATCTTGCATATATTCGTTTTTAAATCTATTTATTATTTTGTCTATGTATTTAGCGTGTGCTTCTTTGTCTAATTTGTGTTTTTCTATTAAAGCATCACCGCTTTCAGTCATAGCGCTCTTAACTACTTCATAAATTTTAGGGTCATTTATGCTTTCGTCAATTGTTTTGTGACCTGCTTCAAATCCAAGATAAGCTGTTATAGCATGTCCAGTATTTAAAGTAAATAATTTTCTTTCTATGTAAGCTGATAAGTCTTCAACTAAAGTCATACCGTCTATTTTTGGAACTTCACCTTTTAATTTAGGTTCTTCAACGTTCCACTCGTAGAATTTCTCAACGCTTACGTCTAATGGATTTTCATTCTTAATAGGAGGTACTATTCTATCTACTGAACTATTTGGAAAACCTACGTTTTCTTCTAAGTAAGATACATAATCTCCCTCTAAATGTTTTAATACTTCTTCTTTTAAAAAGCTAGAACCACCTACCATATTTTCACAAGCGATAATATTTAAAGGCTCTGTTGAATTACTATCTTTTCTTGCTTTGATACCATCTGCAATAGTTTTAGCAATTCTAGTTAAAACTAATGGTCCAACTGCTGTAGTAATAATACTAGCTTCTTTAATTTTTTCTAACATTGCGTCTGCGTCTGTCGACATAACGCCACTAATATTTTTAATAACTTCTTCCGAACATTCAACATCTTTAACCAGTATTTTATATTCTTTTTGTTCGTTAATAGCATTTATAACTGTCTCGTTAACATCTGCAAAAACTACGTGATAAGAAGCATTTGCTAAAAGTCCGCCTATAAAACCACGTCCGATATTACCTGCACCAAATTGAATAGCTGTTTTCATAAATTTACGAAGCCTCCATAACATTAATATTTTATTTTTATTTTTTTAATTTTTTTAATATAGTTTTAATAATATAAGATAATATAAGATAATATAAGATAATATAAGATATAAGCTATAGGATTAACCTACCCACTACGTACATACATACCCATACAATAGTGGGTCTTTATATCCCTATTTTCTCTAAACCCCACCTATTATAATATCATATTATAGGCGGGGAATTTTTTTAAATTATTTAAAAGTTTCTAAAAATACGCCTTTATCAGTAGCTGCTTTTAAAACCTCTGTTAATTCATCATCTAATAAAACTGCAACTTTTGATAAAATATCTAAATGCTCGTCACCAACACCAGCTATACCTATAAGAATATAAGCAAGTTCGCCGTCGAAATCTACACCTTGTGGGAATTGTAAAACTACAAGTGCTGAGCTTTTTACGAATTTTTTAGACTCGTTAGTACCATGTGGTATAGCAAATCCCATTCCTAAGAAAGTAGTAGCAACTTTTTCTCTTTCAAGCATACCGTCAACATAACCTTGTTCGATATAACCGTTTTCTAAAAGTTTTTTACCTGCTAATTCAATAGCTTCTTCTTTATTGCTTGCTGTTAAGTTTAAAAAAATGTTTTGTTCTAAAATTTGCATAATATTTTCTCCTTTTTCTCATATAAATAATATTTTTTGGTTTTTTCTTCTTATTTTGTTTCTTGCTTCTTGCTTAAATTTATTTTAATATATTTAAAGCGTTTGTTTTATAAAAATTAATAAACACGCTAATAAATAACTCCTTTATGTCTTCTTCTTCTTGATATTTAATAGCTTTTATTAAATTTTTATTATTAACTAAGTTTATACTAATTTCACTTAAAATCTCTTGCTCTGCTAGAGAGTGTTCGAGAGGCATTATCATCAATACAACGTTTTTAGTAAATATGTTATTATTAATCAACACTTCTTTATTAGTTCTTACAGCACATACTTTAGTAGTGCTC
>JAWXUY010000040.1:0-11255 GCA_044425885.1 bacterium
TTCTTCTTTAAGTTCTTGTGTAGTCGACTCTGTTATATCTTCTTCTTCGACTTCTTCTTTAACTTCCTCTGTAGTCGACTCTATATTACTACTTACTTCAACACTTGATTTACTACAACCTTGTAAAGGTAGAGTAACCATAGAAAAAATAATCCCTACCATTAAAATTCTCTTTTTCATAAGTAAATCTCCATCACCTATTTAATTCAATTAAATTTAAAAATATATAATAAAAAACTTAAAGAAAATAAAATCTTTAAGTTTTTTAAATTTGATAAAAATACTATCTTTTTGAGAATTGTGGTGCACGACGTGCTGCTTTTAAGCCGTATTTTTTTCTTTCTTTCATTCTTGGATCCCTTGTTAAGAAACCTGCTTTTTTAAGAGATGGTCTTAAATCACTATCTGCTTGTAATAAAGCTCTTGAAATACCATGTCTGATAGCTCCAGCTTGTCCTGTAGTACCTCCACCTCTAACATTTACTAAAACATCGAATTTTGATGTATTAGAAGTTAATTCTAATGGCTGTCTAATTATAAGCTTTAAAGTCTCAAGACCAAAATAATCATCTACATCTCTTTTATTAATAACAATTTTACCGCTCCCTGGAACTAAGTAAACTCTAGCTACAGAGCTTTTTCTTCTTCCTGTACCATAATATCTAGCTGCTGACATATTAAATCCTCCTTATATTATATATTTAATTCTAAAACTTCTGGTTTTTGTGCTTCATGCTTATGTTCTGGACCTGCATATACGTGTAATTTTTTAAGCATTTGTCTACCAAGTGCATTTTTAGGTAACATACCTTTTACTGCCAGTCTAGTAACTTCTTCTGGTTTTTTCTCCATCATAACTTTAAGAGTAGTTTCTTTAAAGCCACCTACATAATCAGAATGTTTTCTATATAATTTTTGATCTAATTTTTTACCTGTAACTTTAACTTTGTCTGCATTAATAACAATAACAAAGTCTCCAGTATCTAAGAAAGGAGTATAAATAGGTTTCTTTTTCCCTCTTAAAACACTTGCTATCTCAGAAGCAAGACGACCTAAAGTTTTATCAGTCGCATCTACCACGTACCATTTTCTTTCAATTTCAGCTGTTTTAGCTATAAATGTAGTTCTCATTTAGAACCTCCTTAAAATTTTATTATCGCAATATTCAAATCCGGGGCTAAAGGATTAAAAAGTGGCAAATAAAAGTAACTTTTACTCTACAACCCTATTTTATACTAAAAGTCGAGAGCTCGCTTGCTTGACTAAACCTAACGCCTAAATCATAAACAAGCTAAATGTTGTCAAGATTTATATTAAACCTATAAATCTTGATTAATTCGTCATATTAACTTTATTTCAAAGCATAACACTTCAAAGGCATAACTTAGGTATGACAAACCCTAATTAAAATCTTACATTTTTGTATGGCTTTACTTATGCCCTATTTTTTGCACTAATTCCCTCAAAGGCTCTATTACCTTTTTTACCTTTTAAGTATATCACTAAATAGTAATATATTAGCGACTCACATTAGCCAAACTTATTAAAACATAATAAATTATACAACAAATATTTAAATATGTCAAGTTTTTTAAAAAAAAAATTATTTTAATTTTATTTTAATTTTATATAACTCCAACGCCTTTATTATCTTCAAGTTTTTTGTTATTTTCAGCACACTTTAATTTAAGATTTTTTATTTCACCAGTTAAGAAGAAAGAAGTCAAACAGAAAGCGGCTGTATCAGCTATCGGTCCAGCATATAAAATTCCTTCTAAACCATAAAATCTAGGTATTATAATAACAAGAGGTATTAAAAATATTAATTGCTTAGAGAGAGAAATAATCGTGCTTTTTATAGGCTTGCCTATCGCCGAGAAAAAGTTAAAAGAAATAGGCTGTATACCATTTAAGAACGTCATAAACATAAATATTTTAAAATAACTCACACCAAATTCAAAGAATAACTCACCATCTCCACCAAAAATAGATAAAATTTGTCTAGGGAAAGTTTGGAGTATAATAAATACACCTACTGAAATTATAGTTGCATATTTGATGCAAATAAAATATATGTCTAACACTTTTTCTGGTTTATTAGATCCATAACAGTAGCCAAATAAAGGTTGAGCGCCTTGTGCTATACCTACCATAATTGACATATAAATAGCATTTATTTTTGTTATTATACCAACGCAAGCAAGAGGTATTTCAGAGCCATATATAGATTGAGCGCCGTAGAATACATAAGTATTGTTCATTACTATTTGGGCAACCATCATAACCATTTGATTAAAAAACGGTGACATTCCTAGTATACAAGTTCTTTTTACAGTATGTAAATCTGGCTTTATTTCTGAAAACTTAATATCAAAAGTGTTAAACTTAAAGAAATACTTAATCGTTAATATAAAAGATACTAACTGACCAGTTATGGTAGCATAGGCAGCCCCAGCTATCCCCATATCAAATACACTCATAAACAAAGGATTTAGAAAACAATTAAGTATCGCTCCTGTAATAGAACAAATCATAGCATATTTAGGAGAACCATCTGCTCTAATAACTTTTGTACTAGCCTCTGTAGTCATCCATAGAGGAAATCCAAAAGCAGTAATGCTTACATAAGTCATTGCTAAATCATGGTTATGTTCGGTAGAGCCTAATATTTTAAGTAAAGGGTCTAAATTTAAAAGAGTCATAACACTAACGAGTATTCCAGTAATCGGAGTTAAAATAAGTATTACACCGACAAATTTTTTAGCTTGCTCTACATTTTTTTGCCCAAGTGCTATACTAAAATTTATAGTACCACCTAACCCAAATAAAAGCATTATAGCAGTTGTAAGAGTAACAAGCGGGAAAGCTATATTTGTAGCGGCATTACCCTCTGTACCTATAATATTACCTATAAATATTTGGTCTATAATATTATATAGTGCCGCAATAACACCGCTTAAAATAGCAGGTAAAGCATACTTCCCTATTAGTTTTTGAATAGGTACTTCTTCTATTTCTGTTGCCAATTTCATATTTTTCATGATTTTTTTATTATTATCCTTTCTTTAACTATATATACATATTATACTAAAAAAATATATATAAGTCAAAATAAATACAAAAAATAATATAAAATTATTATTTAATTACTAATTGAGTTGCGTTATTTTGTTAATTAATTTGGAGATACATGGTATTTTGTGAATAATTATATGATTAAGATTTTGGGATGGTGGGGAAAATATAAAAAGATATTTTTTAAAAAAATATAAATATTTTTAATTTATGGTTGACAATATTATAAATGTGTGTTAATATTTACTTAAGTAGTTAGTAACAGCTAACAAATTTAAAAAGTAATTTGTTATGCTACTAAACTACAATAATTTAAGATAAATATTTTTTTATTAATTTTTTGAGAATAGTAGTTATGATTTTGGTCATTTCGAACTCAAAAAGTATATTTAGCAAAATCTCTTTTCTATAATTTTCTATAATTTTAAAAAAATATAAAACAAATAATATAATTTTAGTTTACACAAATAAAGGCGTAAAGCCTACCAAATAAATTAATAAAATACATAAATAATTATAAATAAAAATATTTGTCTTATAAAAAATCACAACTTAAAAAATTTTTCAATAATTTATTTTTTAAAAATCACTATTCTATCTCTCCGTAGAAGATATAAAAAATAAAGACCTAAAAAAAAATACTAAAGAACTGGACACTCTTTAGTATTTTTTTGTAGATTTTTAAATTATATGTACTAAGCTTGAGCATCTATAGACTCATACTGTCTAAATTCTTCGTACTCGTTAGCGATAATAGAGAAGCTTTCTTCTAGCTTCGTAAACTTTATATCTTTTAATTTTAGATTTTTATGCTGTAAATAAGACTCAAAAGTAGATTGGTTATTTCTTATTAAATCTTCCACAAAATCTTCTTCTAACCTGAATTGCAAATATAAATCATTTTCTATTTTGTTTAAAAATACTTCTATGTTACCAAGATTAAGTAGATTTATGGAAACGAGTGCTGAAGCAGTTTTTTTACTTGCTTTTGAGCCTCCATTTTGACCATCTTTAAAAATAAATAACTCGGCAGTTGTGTTAAAATCATTTATGTTGAGAGGTATTTGTAGATAGAAAGCATCTTTTATGGCATTGAAGAAATCTATCGTCTTTGATAACTCTGTAAGGGCAGAAGTATCGCCACCTATCCCATTACCACTACCAGACCCCAAACTTCCACCATTTTGCATATCATCTAGACTTTGTTTTAACTTGGTAGAGAAAGCAGAAAGCTCTTTAAAAAATAGATTAAGATCATCTTGGTCAGAGTTTTCGATGTCAAAAGTGAACTTGTTTTTGAGTAGATTTTGCATGGTTGTTCCATTTTGGAACATCTCGAGTAGACTTTTGGCAACAATAGGTTCTTCTTTGGCAAGTAGCATAAACTCTTTTTGTAGATTAAGTAACTCCTTGCCATTTGTCTCTATGCCAGCTTTTTTAAAATTAGATATTAATGACTTTAGAATATCATCTAAATTTTTATCTAGAGTATTAGAAGCGCTGTCACTGCTTGAATTATCTAACAGCGGATTTTTGTTTAAATTGTTAAGGGGCTCGTTGGTTTCATCTTCAAGTATACTTTTAAACTCCTTGGTAGAAACATCGCTGTTGTTTAAATTGGTGTCCTCAGTAGGACTTTCGTCTGGAGCTTGATTAGCCTCTGGAAGATTTTCACCACTGCTCTCAAAAGCGTTTTTGAGAACGCTAAATAAATTGTTATTTGTAACAACTTCTTTTGGGAATAAGAAATCTATGAGCTTTGATAAATTGTCTTGAGGCTCGGGAATGGCTGTAGACGTTGAATTTTTTAGGAAAGATGTTAAATTTGAGCTGGTGTTGCTTGAGCTTAGCATATCGGAAAGCTTAGAGAAGAACTCATGGAACTTTGATTCATCTAACTTGGTAGAACTAGATTGAGTAAAATCTTTTTGAGAACTAAGTAACTCTTTAAGAGCATCTTTAAAAGACTGTAGATTGTCGGTTGAGCTGGTAAGAAGCTTGGAAACATCATTATTTTTAAAGATACTACTTAGAAGCTCATCGGCATTATCAGACTTTAGAATTGTATTTAATAGATTGTCTAACTGTGAAGAAATGCTGTTGTCTTTTAGAATGGTAGAGTCTATTTGATTGGCTAGCGATTGGGTTAAATTCATCTCGTTTTTCATGACAAACAAAGCTTTTTCTAACTCGTTTGTATCAAACATATTAAAGCTATCACCAAGAGTTTTAAAGTTTTTGTCATTTATGGGCATAGAGTTTTTCATGAGTAAGTCTAACATGTTTAAGTTTTCGTCAGTAGGCTCAAGATTAAGAGAGATTAGGAAATTTTTGAGACTGTCTGATAAATTAATGTTATTTGAGTCCATAAGGACACTAGCACCAGAATTGGTTGAGGAATTTGTAAGATTTTGATTTTGCCCTAGAGGACTATTTTCGACAACGTTTTTATTAATTGCATTGTATAATTTATTTAGTATAGTATTTTGGACATTCATATTCATATTAATGTATATTCCTTTCTGTTGTATTAATGTTGTATTAATGCTGTATAAAATTTTAAAAATTGTTTATTTTATGGTTATCGGTTAATTTTACTAAAAAATTAATGAAAAATAAATAAAAAATTAAAAATAATTAATTTTATGTTGATATTTTTTATTTAATATAGTAGAATTAGTAAGATTAATAAAATTTGGTAATTAATAATGTAAAGGTATAAGTTTTAATTATATGAATGAAATACAGCAACTACAAAAGATTTTAGCAAAGCATAGTAAAAACGTTATTAAGGGTTCACTATTTGGCTCACGTGCTAGAGGTGATAATCATGATAGAAGTGATTTTGATGTAGCAATATTTTTAAATTCAAATTGTTATAAAGTGATATTACAAGACCTCAATAACTTAAAATCTTTATTAAAGGTAGATGTAACTCTAATTACGCCACAAAATAAAAATAAACTAGATAAAATTTTTTTAGATAATATACAAAAAGAAGAAGTTTTAATATATATGGGAAACTATAAAAATAAATATCAAAATTTAATAAAAGCTGTTGCTACATTAAAGAAAGTAATCGATCAAGACTCTAAAAATTTAGATAATGATTTAGAATATGTTTTTAAAGATAGTTTAATACAAAGGTTTGAATTTTGCTACGTGCTGTCATTGAAAACACTAAAAGACTATATGATTTATGAAGGTTATCAAGTAGAGAATTCTTCACCAAGAAGCGTTTAAAAAGCGCTTATCAAAATGGCTTAATATGATATCGGATAGGAATTTAGCATCACAATGAGTATAACGAAGATTATATAGACAATGTAGCTAATAGAATAAAATACGATTATATTACACAATTTATTGAATTAATTAGCTATTTAAAAGAAGAATATAAATAAAATATAAATAAATTATAAATATTATAATTAAATACTTGATTTTTAATTATGAGATTGATATAATTAATAATTAATTTAATTTAATTAAATTTAGGTAGGAGCAATTAAAATGAATTTTGAACACGTGTCAGTATTGTTAAACGAGTGCATAGAGGCATTAAATATAGAGCAAGGTAAAACTTATATAGACGGGACTATGGGCGGTGCTGGACATTCTTTTGAGATTGCAAGCACTTTAAATAACTCAGGTCGACTTATTTGTATAGACCAAGATTCAAACGCTATTCTTACTGGAACGCAAAGGCTTTCTTGTTTTGATAATGTAACTTTTGTACACGAGAATTTTTCAGATATTTTAAATATCGTAGAAGATTATGACTTATCTAATAGTATAGATGGTATTTTGCTGGACTTAGGAGTCTCGTCACACCAACTAGACGAAGCTTATAGAGGATTTTCGTATATGAACGACGCTCCGTTAGATATGAGAATGGATAATAGAAGAAATTTTTCTGCATATGATGTAGTAAACGAATATTCACAGGAGCAGTTATTTAAGATTATAAAAGAATACGGGGAAGATAGATGGGCTAAACGTATAGCGGAATTTATAGTAAAAGAGCGAGAGCTAGAGCCTATAAAGACAACTTTTGGGCTAGTTACAGCTATAAAGAAAGCGATACCAAAATCAGCACGTATAGATGGACCTCACCCAGCTAAAAGGACTTTTCAAGCTATAAGAATAGAAGTAAACGGAGAACTTGAAATATTAAAAGATACTATTAGAGGAATGGTAGATAACTTAGCGCCGAATGGTAGAATTGCTATTATAACTTTTCACTCTTTAGAAGATCGAATAGTAAAGAACGTTTTCAGAGAATTAGCAAACCCATGCATATGCCCTAGGGAATTACCAATATGTGGTTGCGGTAAGATGTCGGCTGGTAGAGTAGTGACTAGAAAACCTATATTGCCATCTAGCGAAGAATTAGAGGTAAATCATAGAGCTAGAAGTGCTAAACTTAGAGTATTTGAGAAAAATTAATAAATATTATAGAAGATTTAAGATTTAAGATTTAAAATTTTAAAGGAAGTGATTAAATGAGCAATCGAAATAATAATCAAAACACGAATAGAGCTTACAAAGACAAATACACTTCTAAATATAGAAATATTAGGTATAATTATACGTCAGAAGCTTTTGACTATGATTATGACGACTCTACTTACACACCAAGACCAAAACCCAGAGAAGAAAATTTTAATCGCCCAAGAACTAAAAGAAAATATAAGTTAAATAATGGTGATGGTTCTACTAAATACGTACAGGCTGAAAAAGATGTAAAGATTTTTTCTTTTAAATTTGTAATATCTGTTATAATAATCATGGCATTGCTTACATGTATTGTTATTTTAGAAGCAAAAATAATAGAACAAAGGTTTGAGATGGAATCACTTAATACGACTTTGGGAGAATTAAATGAGTATAATAGATATTTAGAAATAGAGCTTTCTAAAAATTTAGATTTAGAATACATAGAAGCTATAGCTATAAATAAATTAGGTATGCAAAGACCATCACCGCATCAGATTATTTATATAAGCGTTCCTAAAGAAAGTTATTCAGAAACAAGAATTATAAACACAGAAAATATATTTGAAAAATTATTTGAATAAGTTGTAATATGGATAAAGGTTATAACAAAAAGGATTGATATAATGTCTAACAATAAATCTAATAGAGATTCTAAAACAGGTACAAGAAATAATAATAGAAATACGAGAAATAATAATAGGCAAAATCCTAGAAATAATAATAGAAATAGTAGTTCTAGTAATGGTAGGAATTCTAGTAATAATAGAAGTAATAGTGGTAATAGTGGTAATAGAGGGAATAATAATAGAACTAGAAATATGAGTAGTGGTAGCACTAATAACGCAAGAAAAACTAGACAAAATAACCTAGCTACTAGAATAATTATTCTGGCTCTGTTTACTATTGTGCCTTTATTTGTTATAGGTATCGGGAGAGTTACTTATATAAAAGCTAATAACGGTGAAGAATTTGAACAGCAAGCGATACAAAATCAAGTAAACAAAGTGCAAGATAAAATTGTTAATCCGAATAGAGGTAGTATTCTTGACCGTAATGGACAAGCAATAGCCCTAAGCTCTACTGTTTTTAATATTATATTGGATATTAGAGTAGTTGCCCAACAAAAAGAAGAAGCTATATTAAGCACGATAGAGATTATATCTAGAATTTTAGAAATAGACCATCAAACTCTTGAAGATTATTTTGTTAGAGATGCTAATGGCAATCTAAAGCCAGAAAATGACACCAACTGGAAAGTAATAGAGAAAAAGGTTTCTTATAGCAAAGCAAAGCAATTAGAACAGGAGCTCTCTGCCCTAAGTTTAAGAGGGGTACATCTTGAAACTGATACTATGAGAAGTTATACGCAAGATGATTTTGCTTCTCAAGTAATAGGCTTTATACGTGGGGATACGAAATGGGGACTTGAATATCAATATGATTCTGAAATGGCTGGGATTGCTGGGAGAGTATATAGAACTTATGAGGATACAGAGTATTTTGTCACAAATGACATAGAGCCTATACAAGGCAATAATATTATAACTACTCTTGATCTTGAATTGCAAACTAAAGCTCAAGAAATAGTAGAAAGCACTTATAAGCAATATGAAGGAACTTATACTCCTGAAAGTGTGCAAATGATACTAATGAATCCAGCTACAGGCGAGATATTATCAATGGCTCAGTATCCTACTTTTGATTCTAACGACCCAGATGACACCTCTTTCTTTGAAGAAAGTTATTTATATAAAAATACGTTCTTTACTCTTAGCCAATTCGAGCAGTTAGAGCTTAAAAACACAGTTTGGAAAAATCTTGCTATTACTAATGCTTATGAAAATGGTTCTACTTTTAAAGCAAATGTTGTAGCAGCGGGGCTTGAAGAAGGGGTTGTAAACGAAAATGAAGTATTTTATTGTGGAGGTTATAAGGAAATAGGCGGTTATACTATTAGATGTCATTTAAGGTCAGGTCATGGAAATATCACTCTTACAGAGTCTTTAGCTAAATCTTGCAATATGGTTATGATTGATATAGCAAATAGGCTTGGACGTGAGACTTTTTATGATTATCAACGTGATTTTGGCTTTGGACAATTGACAGGTATAGATTTATATGGCGAAGTTAGCGCAGCTTCTCTTATGGTAGCGGTAGAAAATCTTAACTCTACAGAGCTTGCTACAAGTGCTTTTGGGCAAACTTTCTCTAGTACTCCTATACAAGCTTTAGTAGCTTTTGCAGCCACTATAAATGGTGGAAATATTATGAAACCTTATGTTGTTTCCCAGATAACCGACTCAGATGGAAAAGTACTAGAAGAAAAATCACCAGAAATAGTAAGAAAAGTATTATCTACCAGCACGTCTGATTATCTTAGAAAAGCCATGGTAACTACTCTTATAACTGGCGGTACTGGATATAGAGCAGAAATACCAGGCTATGACATAGGTGGTAAAACTGGTACAGCACAGCAAGGCGACAGAAGTAAAGACATTTATACTCTAAGTTTTGCCGCTTATCTTCCAGCAGATGACCCTCAGTATTTAGCCCTTGCTATTATTAATAAGCCCGAAAATTACATAGATGCTCCGTCTGGAGAAGTTAGTCCAGCCTACATGATGAAGGATTATTTAGAAGCTATTATAGAGTACAAAGCTATCCCTCCCAATAATCCCGACCAAATTTCTAATATAACTGCCGAAAACCTAAATAATGACAGCAAGATATTGTCGGATTATATAAATAAAAGTGTAAAATCTACTATCGACGAATTTAATAAACTTGGTATAGACTTCCAACTTGTAGGAAGCGCTGGTGATATAGTAGTACAGCAAATCCCTATCGGCAACACCAAAATAGATAAAACTACGAAAGTGTTATTATATATAGGCGATAGCGGTGATGAAGAAAAGGATATAAGCTTAACTCCTATACCAAATGTATTAGGTCTATCAGAAGAAGACGCTAAAAATTTAGTAGAGAGTATGGGCTTTGAAGTTATTATTAGTAAAGTAGATAGTAATTATTTAGAATACGAAACAATTAATCTCAAAGAGGAGTTATTAACTCTTGAGCCTACAAGTGTCTTAACAACCGAAGAAATACCTGAAAATCAAGATAATACAGAAGAAACTACAGAAGAAATAACAGAAGAAACTACAGAAGAAACTACTCAAATACCTACTCAAAGTAGTAATGGTAAAGTAGTTGACCAAATGCCACAATCTGGTATTTATATAGAAGAAGGAAGTATAATAAAAATTAAAGTGTCTAGTTAATATTTTATAATACAAAAAAGATATAATTTATAAGTTAAATTATATCTTTTTTATTATTTATATTTATATATTTTTTTAAATTATTTATTTTTATTAGCCATCTCTTTTTCTTGAGCTTCTATCATTTTTTTAACCATGTAGCCACCTACATATCCATTTTGAGCAGATGTTAAATCTCCGTTATAACCTTGTTTTAAAGGAACTCCTAATTCTTCCGCTACCTCGTATTTAAATTTATTAAGCGCCTCTCTAGCCTCAGGAACGTTCGTTTTATTTGAATTATTTGACATTTGATATTACCTCCAAAAAAATTAATTTTTTATTTTTTATTTAGCATTTTATTATTAAACACTATGTTATTATATTGCTCAATTATATTTAAATTAATCTTCCAATTTA
>JAWXUY010000291.1:0-2053 GCA_044425885.1 bacterium
TGTCCAGCTTTTACTTCGTATACATTCTTAAATACGCCGTTACCCATTGTTCTAGCTGGAGCTACCCCAAAAACTTCTCTAAGGCTATCTAAGTTAATTTCTGGATTAATTAAAGGGTGCTCAAATAATGCCTTGGGTTCAGAGCCAAAAACCAAAGTTTCTTGCTGAATTGTGTAAAACAAAGGCTTTATACCAAGTCTATCCCTAAACAAATACAAGTTCTCGTTCTTCTTATCGTATATAGAAAAGGCAAATATACCATTTAGCATATTCACGCAAGCTGACTTATACTCAATAAATAAGTATAAGATTACTTCTGTGTCAGTAGTAGTTGAGAAGACATATCCCTTTTTTTCTAAGTCTTTCTTTAGTTTAGCAGTATTATAAATTTCGCCGTTATATATGATAGTATATTCTAGTCCTGAGTCTAGATGCCCTAAGTTTTTAGTTATAGGTTGTGTGCCATTCTCTGATAGGTCTCTTATAGAAAGTCTAGCGTGACCCAGTCCCACGCATTCTGATAAATAAATACCATTAGCGTCATCACCACGTCTACTTATAGATTTTCTCATTTTATCTAAAATATTTATACAGCTTTTTTTATTAGCCTCATTCGTGAAATCTTTTTTAAAATTACAAAATCCTACTATTCCACACATATCATTTCTCCTTATTGATATATTTATTATATATATTAATAATATTCATAATTCCAAAATTTAATACTTAATACATTGACAAATAAAAAATTTTATTTTTTTAATTATATTTTAGAAAATAATACTAAAATTTTAAAAAAATATTTTAAAAATTTAGGTTAATAATTTACTGGACAAATAACTAGTTGTTGTGTATACTTATAAGACACTAACTAAATATAGTGGTTTTGGGAAAAAAATATATTAAAAAAATATATTAAAAAACAAAATATTGCAAAAAAAGTTAAAGAATTTAAAAAAAACACAAAATTCACGTATAGTTCTAGAAGTTGTAATATATAAAACTCTACATGAATCGAGAATAATTATTATTAAATAATTATTAGGTTGTTGTAATAAAAATAAATTTGATGGATTTGATAAATAACTGAGTTAAAAATAAAAAATAAGGGGTGTTAAATTTGAACAAGTCAATTTTACAAAATTCACAAGATTTTAAAAATGTAAAAAATCAAGATAGTTCTCGAGATACATTAGAAAATAACTTAAATATTATTAATATTAAAGACGTTATTAATATTAGTAAAGATATTAAAGTTATAAAAAAAGATGGAACACTAGAGAATTTTGATGATCAAAAAATTATTAATGCGGTAACTAAGTCATCTAATAGAGTAATGACTCAGTTTTCAGATAAACAACTAGAAGATATTTGTAATTTTATAAAAAATCAAATAGACGATAATGATTTATATGATATACCTATAGAAACTATGCATAATCTTGTTGAGAATGCCCTTGAGAATTTGAGCCCTATTGTAGCTAAAAGCTATAAAGACTATAGAAACTACAAGCAAGATTTTGTGCATATGTTAGACGAGGTTTATCAAAAAGCACAATCTATCATGTATATAGGCGATAAAGAAAATAGTAATACAGATAGCGCATTAGTGGCGACTAAAAGGAGCTTAATATATAATCATCTAAATAAAGAATTGTATAGAAAGTTTTTTTTAACTACGGAAGAAAAACAAGCTTGCAATGAGGGTTATATTTATATACATGATATGACTGCTAGACGAGATACTATGAACTGTTGTTTATTTGATATGGCTACTGTGCTAGAAGGTGGTTTTGAGATGGGTAATCTTTGGTACAATGAGCCTAAAACTCTAGACGTAGCATTTGACGTGATGGGGGATATAATATTATCAACAGCTTCTCAACAGTATGGCGGATTTACTATACCAGAAATAGATAAAGTGTTGGAAAGATACGCCGAGAAAAGTTATGAAAAATATATAAACGAAATAAAAGAAGATTTAGAGTATATAAAAGAAAATCAATGTTTTACAGAGCGTGACATAGATTTTATAAAAAATAAGGCACTAAAA
>JAWXUY010000041.1:0-11099 GCA_044425885.1 bacterium
CTATTTTAGTGCCATTGCTAAGAATATTTGAATTGAGAGCAGTTACAATAGAACTGTTAATTACATTTATATCAGTATTGGTAGGTAAAGTGCCTACCTTGGTAGTTAAAGTATCTATTTTACTTTCTATTGCATAATTAGTTGACTCACGGGCAATATCATCTATTTCAGATAAATCTATAGATTGTTCTGATAATAATTTTGTATTATTATTTAGAACTCTTATATCTATTGAGTCATTTATAGAAGGGTATTGAATTTCGGATTCATTAGTAAATAAATTATCATCCATATTTTATTTCCTCACTTTCTTTTGCATGTTCCCAAGTTATGTTTGAGACTTGAGACCAAGTATAATTTAGTAAATCACCCCAAATATTGTAATTTATATGTATATTAAATAAGACATTCATAGGGATAAACTTTTCAAAAAATTGTTCAATAGTTGAAAAAAGATTTTTAACATTTAATTCTAGAGTTAGAGTTAATAGGAGCTCTTGACTGTTAATAATAATAATATAATTACTTTCACCACACATGTAATTTAGAGTAATGATTAGATTATGATAAGTAAAAGGTAATAAGAAATTATATAGCTCTAATATAGCATTTTGACGGTCTAATATTGAATCACTTGACTTGGGTATAATTCCTAACATGTCTTCATAGATAGCTATAGAAAGTTCATTTGTGTCAAATATAAACATGCTGTTTAATATAAAATTTATTTTGTTGTATAGCTCATCTACTTCTGGGTCTAGTATGTTCATTATAATGTATACTTCACGTATTTCTTGCATAAAAGAGGGTAAATAATTAAGTAACATTTATAACACCTCGCAACGGGATAGAATTTTCATCAAGAGTAATATTTAGGGAACTGCCATTTATCGTTGTATTTTTTATATCAAGAACCCCAGTTATACCTAGGACAATGCTTTCTATATAACTAACTCTTATAATAATGGTATCATCTTGCCAAGTTTGACAACTTTCTAGAATATAGCTTTCTATTTTGGCATCTATAATGGACTTTAAATCATCTAAAGTATAAGACTCTTTTAAATCTACTTGTAAAGATATGTCTAATATAGTTGAATTTGCTGGATAAATGGTAACTAAATGCCCTATCGGAGCTGTTCCGACACCCTCACCAGAATTATCAATAGGATCTATAGCCTCTTGGACTAAAGATATAAGATTAGTAGTGGGCACTAGAAAACTGTTATTTGTAATATATACATCAACAAGACCACCACCCTTAGAATTTCTATAGACTTTAACACCACCAATACCACCATTTTCAAGTATTTCATCATCTTGATTTAGATTTGTGATTTTTTCTATATAGTCAGCACGATTTCCACCAAACGCTTGATTGCTTATGCTGTCGAAATACCTTTTTCTGAATACTTCAGTATCTTCTTCATCAGTTGCAGATAAGAATATGTTAAAAATAGAGGAAGTAATTAGATTGGGGATATTGTCAATAGGTAATAAATCCCCGAAAGATATGTTGGTTTCTTCACCATATGTTTCTGATTTTAGTTTGTAATAAGACTCGAACATTTCACCAGTATAATAATATATTATGCCTTCATCGGTAGAGAAACGCTCCCCACCATCTAAAGATATATCACCTGTTAGACTAGCTAATATAATAGACTGGGTAGCCTCATAAGGATATATACCTCTTTCTGAGGCTCTTTTTATTAAATACTCCCGACTAGAAGTACTTGCAAAACCTTCATTAAGGACTGTTTCTAATTGTATATAAGCTTGAGCTAACTCAGCTGATAAAGGAGCGAGAGTATCATAAATAATAGAACCTTGCCTTTTGTCAAAATCATCTGATACTTGACTTAGAGCATCTTTTAGAATATTAGAATAAGTCATTTCTTCAAACATTAATTTACACCTCCCACGTAAAATTAAGATCACCGAAAATAGAATTAATATAGAAAGAGACGAGTAAAGCGCTTGGATTTTCATCTAAATCTGTGAATTCAAAATCATAGACTAGATTAATTCTGTCATCTGTAGATAGAGCATCTTTGATACGCCTTTCCAATTGAGATTTGATATAAGGCTTGGGCATACCAATGAGATCATCTATTTCTATACCATAATTCCAATCATATATTGGATAAATATAACGAGGAGTCATAAATATTTTGTATATAGACTGAGCGAGACTTTGTAAATCATCACAATAACCTTTGATAAAAGACTTAGAGAAATTAACTTTGTAAGTTTTTGAGGGATGAGTGACGATGTTGATTTCTGAAATATAATCTCTAGTGGGTAACATTGATAGACCTCCTTACTTTATTTAATTTGGTTAATAATAGCAATTATGTAATATTTTTGACCACCACTTTCACGTAATAATAATATATTTGTATTGATGTCTATAGAAGAATCAATACCACTTGTAAAAACTAATTGAGACTCCTCGATAATAGTTTTGTCACCAAGAGTGACTTTAAAAGGAATACTAGAAGATACTATACCAATATAAGTCTCAGTAGGACGAGTTGTTTCAAGGACTTGTAGGACAGTGGACTTAACGATATCAAAAAAATCTATAATAAATCACCTCCAAATAATAAATAAATAAATAATAAATAATAAATAATAATTAAAAATTAGATAAAATAATGGTAGTTGTCACGAGACTGTTGGAGATTGAATAAGAGACTTGCTCGACTAACATAAACTTTGAGACACTGTTTTTCAATATAACATTTAAAGAGTTACCAGGTCTGATATCTATGAACTTATGGAAAGATACTTGTAACTGCTCATGAAGGACATTATATGATTGTAAAAGATTATCGGCATAATTTTTGGCTTGAGCAGGGGTATAATCATTAGATAAACGCTTAAATAACCTAAGGAAACCCCAATTGCTTTTGTTTAAAGGATCTTCAGCGAGATAAGTTGAGATAATGTCTGTTTTTTGATTTTTGACGGAAACTTTAATAGAATTGTATACATTTTTGTCTGTAGAAGAAGTAAATGAATAATCGGAAGCAAGAGATTGACAATCAAGTATAAAATCTAGAATAAGAGAATTGTAATTGGTGAGAGTTATTTGACCGAAATTGTCATAAAGGAGATACTTTTGATTGTTAAAATTTTGGGTTAATTCGAGAGCAGTTGAGAATATGTCCATAAGTAACTGATTTTCTTCTATGCGATAAGGGATTATGTAGCTAGTGTCCGCTATTGCACCAGTAGTGAGACCATACTCACTGCATATATTTTTTATTACATCAGAAGCTTTTTTGTTGTAATAAGTGTAAGTATCACGATGGATAAGATAACGTAATTGATCATAAGCAGTTATGGTAATATAATCAGAATTTGAATTTATGGTAAAGATATAACCATAGAATAGATTAGACTGCTCATAACGAATAGATATAGCATCACCTTCTGATAAATCATAATCACTTAGAGAATATAAGAGAGATAACTTAAGGATAGAGGGGGAATTTTTAAGAGAATACTTTAAAGAGAGATCTTTGAGAATAAGATGAGATACGTCAATAGTTTTGGACTTTGTAATGATGTAGATTTGCATTGTACCCGACTCCTTTTTTAAAATTAAAATATTTTTAATAATGGATAAAGATAGACTTAAGGTAACTTTAGAATATCACCTATTTTTAGAATATTAGGATTTGTTATATGATTAAGTTGCATTATGGAAGAATAGAGAGTTTCATCATTGAGATAAGATTTGGCGATGCTCCATAAGGAATCACCAGCTTTGACAGTATGAGTAGAATGAGAATCTTTGGTAGAACGCTGGACTTCTTGAGTAAAGGAAGAAGAAGATGGGGAAGCCTGAATAAAATTTTTTTCTTGTAGAGGGATATACTCTTTAAAGAATAAATCTACAAAGAAGTCACCATTTTGGAGAGCAGTTTCATAGACAGAATACTTTTCGAGAGTAGTTAAGATGTTTGTAGAGAATATTTGGGTATCATCTGGTAATATTCTTGTAATAAGTAACTGCACAGGTTTTTTGGATACTTTAAAATTACGGAATAAATCTAGATAAATAATGGGCTTGTCAATTATGGCAGAGGGAGTATAGGGAGATTGGATAAAAGGTAAGGATAGATCATAGGGAAGAAGGATAGAGAAAGAGATTTGACGAAAAGGGATATCTTTAATTTGAGTAAACTCACCAGAAGCGATAGTTTCAAAAGACTTGTTAGAGGAATCATAAGAAGTTATCATTTTTTCTGGAGGGATAGGTAATTGATAAAGAGTAGAATCATGTTCATATTTGAATAAATAAATATATATAACGATGCCTCCTTTAGAGTTTAGAGTTTAGAGTTTAGAGTTTAATTGTAAGAATAGAATAAATTATAAGATTAGATAAAATCACCACAACGAATAGATAATTCTTCAAGGATTAGAGACTTTATTTTAAGATAAATGAGATTAAAATCGAGAGAATTGTTTAAGATAGAGGGATTAAGGAAGATAGAATTATCGAGAGAGCGAGAAGAACTAGGAGAAGATTGTGAATAATTGTTGTTGTTTAGAAAGTTAAGATTGGCAGAAGAACTAGCATAATACTGAGCTATATCAGACTGAGAAGAAGATATAGATATAGACTTAGAGAGATTGGTAAAATTGCTAAGAGAGATAGAAGAAGATAAAGGAGAAGATTGAGGAGAAGATAGATTAATTGAAGGAGTGGAGATATAAGTAGAAAAATAATTTGAGAGAGCTAAAGGAGTTATAAATTTGGATAAATTTTGAGAAAAGAAATTGCTGTAGAGAGAAAAAATATTGGAATTAAGAGAAGATAGAGAAGATAAAGAGTTAGAGGAAGATAAAATATTTTTGATATAACTAGATAAAGAATTATTAAATAAAGGAGATAATTTTTTGGAAAAGATAGAGGTAGAAAAAGAAGTGAAAAGAGAAGATATGTAGTTGTTGATATAAGAAGAAGTAAGATATGAGTTGGGAGCTAAAGAGTGATAAATAAAGTTGGGAAAAGAATAAACGCTTGATAAACTGGATATATTGGATAATGATAGAATAGAATTAATATAAGAGAATAAGGAAGAAGAAAGAGAAGAATAAGAGAGATAAGAAGTAGAAATGAAGGGAGAGGATGTAGAGAAAGAGGGCGATAAAATAGGACTGACATTATTTTGGATAACGGAGTTAACACGGGATAAGGGAGATGGAGATATAGATAGAGGAGAAGATAAGTTTTTAATAAGATAATGAGAATAACATTTAAGTTTTTTGAGAGGGAGAGAGAGAGATGTAACATAGGAACTTTTGAGAAGATTTAGATTGCTGTTAAATGAATTATAACGAGAGATAATGGAAGATAGATTTTTTTTAGTGAGATAGGAATTAGAAAGAGATGGATAAGAATTGGTAAGAGATTTGTTGTATTTTTTATAAATTGTGTAAATATGGGGTGTATAATGGGGATAATTTTTATAATTTTTATAATTTTTATAATTTTTTAATTTGGTTGAGATAGGATATAATAGACGGATAAACTTTGGAGTTTTAAAGAAAGGAATAATGGGTTTCACCTCTTAGAGATACCCACCCCCACCCATAGAAATAATAATATATTATAAATTTAGATTTGTGTCACATTCAAGTTGTTGTTCTTGTAAGAATTGGTCTATGAAAGCTATAATAACTGCTTTTTCACGCATATCGAGATTAGCGAAATTGGAGGGTAATATATTGAGCTTGAATAGAGCGAAATAAGCATAATTGAGCTCGGCATCACCAGAATTAATTAGTTTTTTATTTCTTCAACAAACCCTTCAAAATCATCTATGAAACCACTAATATGGAATATTTCTTTAATGAGCCTGTCAGCCTCACCAGCTAGAAGGACTTTGTTAAGATACTGCTCAGGAGTAGCAAGATTAAACTTGGCGATACTGGAAGCATCTTTAAAGTTTGGATTAAGGGTGCACTCTATAATACATAATGAATTAAGATAGGCTTCATTTATGGAAGCTTCACCAGCTTTGTTTATAAAAGAGGCTTTTTTCTTTAGCCTGTTAAAATCATCTAATAAGAGAGGCTTTATTTGGAATTTTATAGGACTATTGGAATCATCTAATAAACGATTAGAGATAACGACCTGATGAGATAAATCATCTATCGGATTAAGATTTAATATATCTTGTAGAGTTGACATAATTTATATACTCCTTTTTAATTTTAATTTTAATTTTAATTTTAATTTTAATTTTAATTTATTTAATTTATTTAATTTTAAAAAATAATTTCCCCACCACCACTAATTTTGTATTGACGATGGGGGATTATTTTATTTTTTTTAATAACTTAAAACTTTATTACTTTACTCACCAACAACAGGCGAGAAACTGTTTAATATGTCTATATCATTAAAAGTAAAAGTAATTTCTTCATCTAGCTCTGTGTTGTTTATGTCAAGCTTAGCCATTAATATAGCATCTATGTTTACTTGCTTTATGGCAATAGTTTGCCTACCTATTTCACTAGAAGGATCATCATTTTCTATAATAATTTCGAAATAAGAATCCTTGCCATTTTTTATATAATCAATGAGGAGCTCCCTAAACTTTGTTGTAGAATAATAGATCGTCATCTTGCCAGAACCAGACCAACCACTGGCTTTGTGCTTAGAACCAGTTTGACCTAGGACTTTTATTTCACGCTTATTCTTTTTGATTTGCGCTTGAATATTTTTAAGATAAAGCATTTCTTCTTTTTGACCATCTATTATTGCATAACAGGTACCAAGAGCACCATTGATAGTGTCCCAAGCTTTTAAAGTTGTCATAATTTTGTAACCTCCATTAGTTAATTATTTAATTATTTAATTAGTTAATTAGTTTTTGAATTATATTATAATGCACTTCATATATAGCTTGTCCATGCTGGCAACAGGTTCTATTTGAAGCTCTACTACTACATCACCTTTTTCACTTCCTTTTTGTATAGAGATATCATCAGGATCAAAATTGTCTATAGCACGTATAGCTTGAAGTGTTCTAAAATAATTAATTAACTCAGACTTAAATATGTCACGCCCAAGATTATCATTTTGGACTTTACCAAGATAATAAGTATTAAATAATTTAGCCACATCATTTGCAATAGAATCTATTACACGAATTACTTGATTGTTAGAGAAATCTGAATTTTTATCATCTGAGAATTCTGTAAAAGTATTGATGTCTTTTAGAACTTTAAAATCGCCATCATCTTCGAATAATACTAACTGCCCATCTTGGATAGCCTCTTTAAGCTCAGAATTAGAAAACTTGGCATTAAAAGATAGCTCACCATCATAGATTTTGTTTGTTATGCTTTCATTTACCTCAGCTCCGGCAGAGGCACCTGCCACCCAATAAGCAAGCTTAGAATAATTTTTGACACTGATAACACCTTCAAAATTTGCAGTAGTATAATCATATAAGACCGTTACAAACTTAGAACCTTCTTCATCTCTCAATCTTTTTGTGAATAAATCGAAAAGACTTTTTATGATGTTGTCTTCACCAGCATAAATAAGAGTATTAAAAGACTCACATTCGAGATTAGATAAGAAAGAAGAATACTGGGCATTGGTAGTAGAATAATCTGTAGCACCTTGTAGATTAACCCCAGCAGTAAGAGATAGAGTATAACTTGATAAAGTAGAGATGCTTTCATATAGATCTTCTTCTGTATTTTGGTCTGTTTGAGACTCATATTCGTTTTCTTGAATTGAAACAGATTGTAAATTAGTTACTATAGAGAATTCTACATAATCATTAGATTGTATATCATCTACAAGCTCATATATAGAGGTAACTTCTACTTCATCTACAAGAGTGGTACCTAAATAAGTATAGATAGTAAAATTGGCAGTATCAATAGATTGAGATATTTTTATTTTTATGTCATTTCCACGAGTACCTGAATACTTTGCAGTAACAAGTAGATCACCGATAGCGATATAACCTTTAGAACCACCACCAAGCCTGTAAAATTTTAGAATAGAAGCATTTTTAAATACTTCACGAATGTATAAGAGCTTGTCATCAGAATAATCATAACCGAAAATAGATAAAGAATTGGTTAAGAAATCTTGACTTGTAACAGTTATGATTTGAGATTCTGGAGACCAGTTGTTAGAGAAAGGCATTGCGACAACACCCCTGTCAGAGAGACTATTTGTAGCACGAGCTTGAGATATAAAATTTATATAAGCCCCAGGTAATACCTTGTTGTAAGATAAGAAAGTTCCGCCAATAGCCATAATTATATAACCTCCGTAAGAAATTTATTTAATAATTTGTCAACATCTGCTTTGGTATAAGACTTGTCATCTAAGAGGACTATAGATAATATATCACGATGACGCTTGTATAATTGAGATTTAAGGAATTCTTCTTTGGGGAATTTGTGTGAATTTGCCAATTGATTTTTTGTTTTATTTTTTGTAGACATGATAATACCTCCGATTTTTTTTGTATATTTTGTATATTTTGTATATAATGTAGTTAATAAATATTATTTAATAGAAATGGACTGCATTTTTTGAGCTTTTGGATCAACTTGAGAAGATATGTAATTAATAGCGAAGAAATTGCAATCTAGAGATAGAGATAAAACACTGCTCGTATCAATAGAGGATTTAAGATTAGAAGCTCTAATAAGATTGTCATTTAGAGATATAGTAGTAAAATTATAGAGGAATAGCTGGGATATATTGCTACACTCGGCTAGACAATCGGAAGAAGAAATAAGAGGATTAGAGAAGCCGGAAGGATAATACTTGACCTCTATAGAATTCAGAGACTTTATGCGATTGGATAAAGCTGGGACTTGAGAAGAACTAAGTACTTGAATAGTGAAACAGGGATATAGGAAGCTTTGATTTATGAAAGAGGAATATACGTTAATGCTGGGGAAAATCAGAGCTAACTGAGAAGCTATAGAATTAATAATTAATAGACTAAATATAACCACCTCCTTTCTAAGAGGGAATGTATATATATGAGATAGATATAAATATTAGCTATAAATATCATCAAAAGGAACTATAATAACTTCCTGATGACTAGAATATATAAAAGGCTCACTAGAGGCTTTGTATACTAGAGTTTTTGAATAATTAGTTACATAGAATATAGAACCAGAATTAATTGTCAAATCACACTGTAGAAAAATTTTTATAGGACTTGAATTAACATAGGAGAAATCATTTTTTTTTGTAGAAGCAGAGCTGGAAGAAGAAAGATAAGAGACCCTGCAAGGTATAGATTGATGTAATAGCTCTAAAGACTGACTAGTAATACTTGTTATAGGATCGGTAAAAGATAAGAAATGATATATGTCACAAGAAGCAGTATAGAGAGAAGATAGAGCTTGAGAGAATTGATTATTTATATTTACCATTTTATCTCCTTAAAATTGTATAATAAAGCTTTTTTTGATAAGAAATAAGATATTATAGAAGATAGAGAAGATGATGAACTAGAGGAAATATCGGATTCAAAATAAGTAATAGAAGTATCACCTTCTTTTATGGTTTTGATGTTGTTTTGGGAGCTTGAGGAAATTAGACTGTAAGAATTGGGAGCATCGAAATCTACTATTAGATGAGTTAAAGCGCAAGAATTTAATATAGATAGATACTCACCTAAGCAAATTTCTATAAATAAATCTTCTATTAGATTAAAATCTATAAAAGGAGAGATTTCTGAGAATATAAACGAATGGATAGACTTTATTGCCATATTTATGATGTTGATTGAATTTTCTTCATCAATGTATATAAGATTAAATAACTGTATTTTTTTGAATATTTTTTGGACGACTGAGGTTGAATAGACAGAATAACTCATAGAGACTAACCCTTGCTTATTATTCTGGCTATAGGGATAAGCTTGTGCTCTATAGGGATATCTGTTTGAGACTCCCTTACAAGAGACCAGTTAATGCCATCTTCGAGCTCTTGAGAAGTAGGTGATAAACTCACTTGACTTTCTTTTGTATAAGATATTCCAAAAGGAGCAAAACACTTTCTTGTTCTGGCATATAGAGTATCTTGACCACCATTTGTTTTAGGATCACGATTAATTTCATAAGGGACACGAGTGCCAATATCTTCGAAATCAATAGAACCTTGACCAAGAACATAAGAAGTATATATGTCTTCGCCACTAGAACTATCTATAGGCATAGAATCATCTATTAGAATAACTTTGCCATTAAGAGTAGCGAGACCTAAATCACGCTGTATACCAGAAACATCAGTATACTTGAGATAAGATAAAAGATTAAGATTTTCTAGATTAGTGGCAACCACACTGTGCATAATAACTAGAGAAAACTTGCTTTTGTTGTCACCACAAGCCTTTTGTATCGCAGTGTTTAAAGTTGTTACATCTATAGAAGAATTTGCACTAGAAGAAATATCATAAGTGTGATTTTCTACAAAAGTAAGATTGTCATCACCAGTCATATTAAAAATGCCTTTTAGAATAGATAATAGAGTTGACTGATCTATATCTTGGAAATACTCTGCCACTTGAGAAGCTACATTGGACATAAAAGAAGCACCCCCAGTGATATCTTCTGAGAAATCATACTCTAACCAAGCATTGGCACGCCCAACAACAACTACACCACGCTCAAAAGTTTTGGTAGGAGAAGATATAAGATCTGTTTGCCCATCATAATTAAAAGCATCACCAGCTATACGACCATACATAGGTAATATAGCATAATAACCACTAGTTTGAGAACTAAAGGCACGCTTAATTTCTAAATTAGGATTAAGAACTGAAGAATTAATCAACTGATTTTTTTTGTGATTAGGTAAAGTTTGGATATACTGCCCGAAAGCTGTAGGATTAAAAGATTTGTAATTAAAATTTGCCATAATGCCTCCTGTTGTTTGTAATAGAATAATAGTATTGGTTGTATGAACATTTTGTGGGACTTAGAAATTGGATTGAGAACAGAGTTCTTCATAAGAAGGGAAAGGAGAGACCACTTTAGAAGATGAACTTTCGAGAGGCTTAAAACCTTTAAAAGTTTTT
>JAWXUY010000292.1:0-2042 GCA_044425885.1 bacterium
ATTATTATTATAAAGCATATAATTAATATATATATATTTATTAAAAGGAGTATGGTTGTTTATGAGATATAGTTTGGTAGACTTTAAAAATATAGTTTCTGAAAATTTAAAAGAAAATTTAAAAGAAGATATTGTAAGAATTAATAGTTTAGATGATGTAGATGATTTAGACGATGTAGATGATTTAGATGATTTAGATGATGTAGATGGTATACAAGAAAAATACCCAAGTGCCTACACCTCTAAATGGTTTGTTTCTAAAAAAGAAATAAGTTTAATGCAGGAATTATATTCACAGATAAATAATTTTTTATGTAATTTTGTTCTTGAAGTTATAAACGAGTATGACTATAAAGATAGTCCCCTTTATAGTGAGAATGGGATAAGTAGAGAGATGTTGGCGCAAATGGTAGACCGTGTAATAGAGCTGGCTTATGAAAATATTGAGCAAGTTGAGGAAATTAAATTACAAAGAGATGCTGAACCATTAATGGTTGGTAAATATTGGAGTAGTTGGGATATGCTAAGAGCTAATATACAAAGCCTTTTACTAAGCCAAATTTTTGTAAATAAAAGACCGATTATTTATAATTAATTACTATAATTTAAAAATGTCAGAAAAATATAAGAAAAATATAAGAAGAATATATAAAACTATTGACTTAACTAAAAATATATGTTATATTTATATTAGTTTTAACAAAGCTTAGTAAAAATCTCTAAATAATAATAATTTATTGTTAATTTATTATTGTTATAATATAGAGATTTCTGCTAAGAAAGATATTAATTAATTAATAAGTATTTGTTATTCTATTTGTGAGCGTTATGATGAATAATTTTAATGTTATTATATAGTTATATAAAAAAGTATAGTAAAAATCTAAAAAAGATTCATAATTTTCATAGTACTTAAACCGTATGACAAACGGGGTTTGCTTGTTTTTGTTATTAAAAATAGTTTAAACAAGAATTTTTATGCTTTAGTTATTATGGTATGATAACATAAAGATTATAAAATTATGTCCTATAGTTCTATATTATACAAGCGTTTTATTTTATAAATTTTCTTCTATCATGTTTAACATAAGTTTTTGTTTTAAATTTTAATGTTAATTTAATAGTTATTTTTTTAAATTTGAAGCTTGGATTAATTTCTAAGTTTTTTTAAATTATTGTTTAAAATAATAATAGTTTTAGTTTTACTTAATAGATAGATAGTTTGTTTAATGGAGTTTTAGAATAATAGTAGAATTATAAGTAAAGACACTTTATTTTATTTTATTTTTAGGAGGATTTTTCAATGAAAAAAGGTACAGTTAAATGGTTTAATGCAGAAAAAGGTTTTGGTTTTATCTCTGTTGATGGAGAAGAAGATGTATTCGTACACTTTTCTGCTATACTTTCTGAGGGTTACAAAACTCTTGAAGAAGGTAATACTGTAGAATTTGAAATTATTGACGGAGCTAAAGGTCCACAAGCTTCTAACGTAGTACGTTTATAATATTATATTCAAAATAAAAAAAGCTGTGTAAACGGCTTAAAATCTCAGATAAATTTCTTAATTGGAATGAGTCTGGGATTTTTTAATTTTTTAATTATATATAACAAAAAACCACTAACCCTATAGAAATATAGAAATAGTGGTTTTTGTAAATACGCTAAATTAGATTAGCTTTTTTGAGTGCATTTAAAATAGGGTCTTTTACTAGATATATAAATACCCCGTTCACTATCCCTTTTACCACGTTGAAAGGCGTAATAAGAGAATATAGCAAAGCAAGCGTATCTTCTAGCGAGACGTTAAGATAAATCGGAGTTACCACAAGATTAAAGGCAAACATACAAGCCGACGAAGTAGTAGTTCCTAGTAGTATGCCTACTATTAGTTTTTTATTAAGCTTAAAATTCAGATAAATAGCAAAAAACCACTAACCCTATAGAAATATAGAAATAGTGGTTTTTGTAAATACGCTAAATTAGATTAGCTTTTTTGAGTGCATTTAAAATAGGGTCTTTTACTAGATATATAAATACCCCGT
>JAWXUY010000042.1:0-11081 GCA_044425885.1 bacterium
GAGAGAGGGAAGAAAAGTAGCTGAGAGCATAAGAGAGTATGTTATAAAAAATAATAAAAAATAATAAAAAATAATAAAAAAATAAAATAAAATTCTTTATTTTTTAATAGATAGTTTATATTAAAAAATAGAGTATTTTATAATTAATTATAATTTGACTAACTTATAATTATATGCTAGTATATTCTTATAAATTTTATTAAAAAATTAAAAAAAATTAAAAAATAAAAAAGAAAGGTTTATTTATGATGGAAAATATACAAAAAACAGATTTATTATACACTGGCAAAGCAAAAATGGTTTTTAACACTTCAGACCCTACTCTTTGTATTTTTGAATATAAAGATGATGCAACTGCTTTTAATGGAGTTAAAAAAGGCTCTTTTGACGGAAAAGGAATTATTAATAACCAAATAGCAAATATTATTTTTTGTATCTTACAAAAAAAAGGTATAAACACTCATTTAGTAGAGGAGTTAAGTAAAAGAGAGACTCTTGTAAAAAAAGTAGATATTATACCACTGGAGGTTATAGTAAGGAATATAACAGCTGGCTCTTTTTGTAGAAATTACGGAGTAGATGAAGGGATAGTATTTGAAGAACCAACTTTAGAATTTAGTTATAAAAACGACAATTTAGGGGATCCTTTAATTAATAGCTCTCATGCGCTTGCTCTTAAGCTCGTTACTAAAGAGCAGTTAAAGGAGATATCAAGCCTAGCTTTTAAAGTAAACTCAGAGTTAATTGATATTTTTGAACAAATCGGCATTAAACTAGTTGACTTTAAAATCGAGCTTGGTTTAGATAGCGAAAATAATATTTTATTATCTGATGAGATATCACCTGATACTTGTAGATTATGGGATATTAATACAAATAAGAAATTAGACAAAGACCAATTTAGGTTAGACTTAGGAGAGTTTGCAGACGTATATAACGAAGTTTACGCACGTCTTACAGAAAAGTTTTTATAAAAAAAAAATAAATAAAATATTTTTAAAATTAAACTAAAATTAAACTAAAATTATATTAAAAAATTATATTAAAAAATTATATTAAATCAGAAAGGTAAATTTAAAATGGGAAATCTTCACGAAGAATGTGGAATATTTGGAATTTATGACCCAGAGGGAAGTTGCGCACAAACAACTTATTATGGACTAGTTTCTTTACAACATAGAGGGCAAGAGGGTTGTGGGATAGTCGCCAATAATAATAGAGAGTTATCACAATACAAAGACTTAGGTCTTGTAAACGATGTTTTTAACCAAAAAATTCTTGATGATTTAAATGGTACGATGGCAATAGGTCATGTTAGATACTCTACAACAGGAGGTAATTTAAGAGAAAATGTACAACCTCTTGTACTTAGATATATTAAAGGTACTCTTGCAATTGCCCATAATGGCAATCTCACTAACACGGACAAGCTTAGAAAAGAGTTAGAAATAAATGGAGCAATTTTTCAAACAACAGCTGATACAGAGGTAATAGCATATCTTATAGCACGTGAGCGAATTAATAGTGGCTCGATAGAAGAAGCAGTCAAAAACGTAACTAAACTGCTAGAAGGAGCATTTTCCTTACTGGTTATGAGCCCAAATAAGATAGTGGCAACTCGTGATAGATGGGGCTTTAGACCGCTTTCTATTGGAAGACGTGGGGAAGCTTACGTATTTGCCTCTGAAACTTGTGCATTTGACACTATAGATGCCAAATTTGAAAGAGATATAAAACCAGGAGAATTATTTGTGCTAGCAAAAGCAAAAAATGGAGGTTCAGGGATAAGTACTTCTTCAAACAAAGAGCTTTGCTCTGAAAAGTCTAGTATGTGTATTTTTGAGCATATATATTTTGCTAGACCAGATAGCTTTATAGAGAACGAGTCTGTTCAAGAAACAAGAAAAAGAGCTGGTAGATTTTTAGCAGAGCAATCGCCAATAGAGGCAGATATAGTAATAGGAGTACCAGACTCAGGGCTTAGCGCAGCAGAGGGCTATTCTCAGTACGCAAATATCCCAAATGAGATGGGCTTTATTAAAAATAGATATATAGCACGTACTTTTATTAAGCCTAACCAAAAAGAGCGTGATATAGCAGTCCGAATGAAGCTAAACGTGCTTGCTAGCGCTGTAAAAGGCAAGAGAGTAGTAATGGTAGATGATAGTATAGTTAGAGGTACTACTTGTGGGCGTATAGTGAAGCTTTTAAGAGATGCTGGAGCAAAAGAAGTACACGTAAAAATATCTTCGCCTAAGTTCTTATGGCCTTGCTTTTTTGGAACAGATATTCCGTCGAGAGGCGAGCTTATAGCTAACAAGTACTCTGTGAAAGAGATAGGCGATTTAATAGGAGCAGATACTCTTGATTTTTTAAGTTTAGAAAATCTAGCAAAAATTGCCCCTAATTCTACTTGTGGTTTTTGTGATGCTTGCTTCACTGGAAATTACCCTATTAATGTAGATGATTTATTAGCAAAAACTAATTAGTTATTAAGTTATATAATATTAATATGTATAGTATTGAATTTACTAATAATCAAATATACAAATATTTTATAACCAAGTTTTTTAATCGTAACGATGTTGATATAAGGATATTAGCAACAAGCCACCAAGACAAGGACAACTTAGAAGATATTGAAATAAACTCAAGTAGTTCTACTCCTACTCGTATTGAAATCATATGTTTAGACGGAACTCAAGAAGATTTATTTATTTCTTTTCTGGATTGTCAAGTATCTATTTTTGCCAAAAATCAAGAATTAATGTTTATAGATGATATGGCAAAACCAAGTTATACTTCAAGTGACACTTATGGTAATATCGTATATGAGGGCGAAATAAATAGTTTATCTAAGCCCAAAATGTTAAATATGTTAGCAGAAGTTGTTGATTGTTTTATAGGTGCTATCGAGATACAAGTTATAGAACAAAAATTAGATATTAATAATTCAACTTATATTACAGATACATCTAGTTATAAATACAAGTATTATAATCCTAATTTGTATATACTAAATGTAAAAAATAATAATCTAGTTAAAAACAAAAAAATATTTGGAAATATAATTATTAGTTGTTAAAATTAAAATTAAAATTAAAATTATTAAAATTAGAAAGGTTATATGTATATAATTATGAAAAATACTTATGAAAGTCCCCTTAATTCAAGATATGCTAGCCCAGAAATGCAATTTATTTTCTCACCAGACAAAAAATTTAAAACTTGGAGAAAACTTTGGATTACCCTTGCTAAAGCAGAAAAGCAATTGGGTCTTGATATTTCAGACGAACAAATCAAAGAGCTTGAAGCTTTTGCCGATGACATCAACTACGACGTTGCTGAAGCTCGTGAGAAAATTACACGTCATGACGTTATGGCGCATATTCACGCATATGGCGAGCAGTGTCCAAAAGCTAAAGGTATTATACATCTAGGAGCTACTAGCTGTTATGTAGGTGATAACACTGATTTGCTAGTTATGAAAGAAGCGCTTGAGCTTGTAAGAGGTAAAGTTCTTGCAGTTATTAAAAACTTAGCCGATTTTGCCCTTGAGTATCATGATATGCCTACTCTCGGTTTTACGCATTTCCAAGCAGCTCAGCTCACTACTGTAGGCAAAAGAGCTACTCTTTGGATTCAAGACTTACAAATTGATTTAGAGCAAATAGATTTTTATTTAGATAATTTTAAGTTATTAGGTTCTAAAGGCACTACTGGTACGCAAGCTAGTTTTATGGAGCTATTCGACAATGACAACGAGAAAGTTAAGCAGTTAGATTTATTAGTAGCAGAAAATTTAGGATTTAACAAAAATAGTGTATTATCTGTTTCAGGACAGACTTATACTAGAAAGATAGACAGCATTATTATTAATATTTTAAGTGGTATCGCTCAAACAGCTACCAAATTCTCTAACGATATGCGTTTATTACAGCATCTTAAAGAAATGGAAGAACCGTTTGAAAAAGGTCAAATAGGGTCTTCGGCAATGGCTTATAAAAGAAACCCTATGCGTTCAGAGCGTATAGCTGGTTTAGCTAGGTATATAATGGTAGATGCTTTAAATCCAGCTATCACTACCTCGACTCAATGGTTTGAAAGAACTCTTGATGATTCTGCCAACAAAAGAATCTCTATGCCAGAGGCTTTCTTAGCTACTGATGCTATCTTAAATATTTATATTAATATCACTGAAAATCTTGTAGTATATCCTAAAGTTATAGAAAAAAGAATAATGGAAGAATTACCTTTTATGGCTACTGAAAATATTCTTATGGATGCTGTTAAGCAAGGCGGTGACAGACAAGAGTTACACGAAAAAATAAGAGAGCATTCTATGGAGTCTGCAAAAGTAGTAAAAAGCGAAGGTGGTTCTAACGATTTAATAGCACGTATAGTAGGAGATGAGTCTTTTAATATAACTCAAGAAGAAATAGAGAAGATATTAGAGCCTAAGAAGTTTATAGGTAGGTCATCTATGCAAGTACAAGAGTATATAAACGAAGAGATTAAGCCATTATTAGAGTTAGATAAAAATAAAGCAAGTATAATCGGCGGTAGTGAGCTTACTGTTTAAATTAAAACAAAATAATTAAAATTAATAATATAAAAAATTAAATTAAATTAAATTAAATTATATTATATTATTTTACTAGTGGGAGGACAAAAAAATGGTTAGAGCTATAGTTGGAGCAAATTGGGGTGACGAAGGTAAAGGCAAAATAACTGATTTATGCGCTGAAAAAGCAGATATAGTTGTTAGATTTCAAGGTGGGAGCAATGCTGGGCATACTATTATAAATGAGTTTGGCAAATTTGCACTACACCAGCTTCCATCTGGAATATTTAACAAAAATACTGTTAATATTATAGGTAATGGCGTTGCTCTTAATGTCGAGTACCTAATGGAAGAAATGGAATCTGTAGTAAAAGAGGGTATCGAGTTTAATTTACTAATCTCGGATAGAGCGCAAGTATTACTACCTCATCATATTTTACTCGATGTTTACGAAGAAGAAAGGCTTGGCGATAGAAAGTTTGGCTCTACTAAAAGTGGTATTGCTCCTTTCTATGCTGATAAGTTCTCTAAAGTAGGTATTCAAGTTTGGGAGCTCTACGAAGAAGAACGTCTTAAAGAAAAGTTAATGCATATGTACGAAAAAATTAATATTCAATTTAAGCATTTATATAACAAAGAAGAAGTCGATTATTTAGAAGTTTACAAAAAACTTTTAAATTATGCAGAGCTTATCAAAAAATATGTAGCTGATACTTCTACATATTTAAGAAAAGCTATAAAAGAAAACAAAAATATTTTATTAGAAGGACAGTTAGGGGCTTTAAAAGACACTGACCATGGAATTTACCCTTATGTTACTAGTTCTTCTACTTTAGCTGGTTATGCCACTGTTGGAGCTGGAATTCCTCCTACTTCTATAAATGAAATCACTGTCATAACTAAAGCTTATTCTAGCGCTGTTGGTGAAGGTCCTTTTGTAAGTGAAATCTTTGAAGAAGAAGCAGACGAGCTTAGAAAACGTGGTGGAGATGCTGGTGAATATGGAGCTACTACAGGGCGTCCACGTCGTGTAGGTTATTTCGACTGTGTAGCTACTCGATATGGAGCTGAAATTCAAGGGGCTACCGAAGTATGTATTACTTGTCTAGATGTATTAAGCTATATGTCAGATATTAAAGTTTGCACTGGCTATGAAGTAGATGGCGTTATACACAAAGATTTCCTAACTACAGAAGCTCTTTACAAAGCTAAGCCTATTTATACAGAGCTTAAAGGTTGGAATTCAGATGTAAGAGGCATCACGGATTATAATCAATTACCAGAAGAAGCAAAAGCTTATATCGAGTTTATCGAAAAAGAGCTAGGTGTAAAAATATCTATGGTCTCAAATGGTCCAAAAAGAAGTGAAATATTATTTAAATAGTTATCTATATATCAAAAACCACGCTTTATTTTTAAGGCGTGTTTTTTTAATTTAATAATCATATTTTTTATACTCGTCTTTGTATCGGTCTAATATTGTATCTTTTTGTTTTTGAAGTTCTATCTCGTCTATATTTATATAAATACAGTCGGCGCACGTTCCAGTTTCATCTAAGCTTATCTCCTCTAGAGTACACTCCTCACACTCTAAATCTTGGTATATACAAAACATGTTCTCACAAGTCATTATGTCACCTCCCTCACCCCCCCTTTAATAATATATTATATAAATCAAATATAAATATTGCAATACTAAGTATTTATAATTTTATATTAAACAATACTATAATTATAATCGGGGTGATTTTTATATTATCTAAAAGATTAAAAATTCTTAGACAATTAAACAATTTAAATCAAGTAGAGCTGGCTAAACTATTGAACGTGAGTAAACAAAGTATTAGTAACTGGGAAAATGATAACATTCAGCCCTCTATAGAGATGCTAATTAAAATATCAAAATTATTTAAAGTTTCTACAGACTATATTTTAGGTCTTGAATGTACAAATTTTGAAGATGTAAAATTTATAGATGTTACAGGACTGAGCGCTGAAAAAATACTTCATTTAGAGTTGCTAGTAAATGATTTAAAAAATAATAAGACGTAAATACAAAAAAACACGCTTTATTTTTAAGGCGTGGTTTTTTTGTGTAATTTAATAATCATATTTTTTATACTCATCTTTGTATCGGTCTAATATTTTATCTTTTTGCTTTTGGAGCTCTAACTCGTCTATATTTATATAACGTTCCAGTGTGGTCTAGGCTTATCTCCTCTAGAGTACACTCCTCACACTCTAAATCTTGGTATATACAAAACATATTCTCGCAAGTCATTATACTTGTTACCTCCTTTTTAGATTAAAATTTAGTAAAGTTACATATACTAATATATCACATTCTAAAAGATTAGTAAAGCTACAGCTACTAATATAATAAATATTTTTCATATAATCATATTTATTACTAAATATAATTTATATGGGGGTTACTATGCAATTAAACGAAGCTGTTAGTAAAAGGTTAATATTTATTTTAGAAGAAAGAAATTTAACGCAATATCAATTATTCAAACTAAGTGGTATTCCACGCTCTACAATAGGCAATATAATAAATTGTTCTTATAATTCTGTTAAGTTAAGAGTTATTCACGAGATATGTATGGGACTTGGTATTAGTATAACAGAGTTTTTTACATCTTCTATTTTTGAAATAGAAAATTTAGATGACTAATATTATAAAACACGAACATTGTTTCGTGTTTATTTTAGTATAATAGTTTATACTCATTTTGTCAATTATAATTATGGGTAATAAATAATATGAGTAATATAAAACAAATTTTAGCAAAAAGATTAAAAGAATGTAGAAAAGACCTCAAGATGACACAAATGCAAGTTTCTATTCAATGTGATATTAGTGAGCGTGCATATCAAAATTATGAGCTTATGTTAAGAGAACCAAAATTAGAAATATTATTAAGAATTGCCGATTGCTATAAAGTATCAATTGATTATCTTGTTGGTAGAACTGATATAAAAAATATATCTTAAAAACCACGCCTTAAAAATAAGGCGTGGGTTTTTTGTGTGATTTAAAAATCATATTTTTTATACTCGTCTTTGTATCGGTCTAATATTTTATCTTTTTGCTTTTGGAGCTCTAACTCGTCTATATTTATATAAATGCAGTCGGCGCACGTTCCAGTGTGGTCTAGGCTTATCTCCTCTAGAATACACTCCTCACACTCTAAATCTTGGTATATACAAAACATATTCTCGCAAGTCATTATACTTACTTGGTCACCTCTTTTTCTTTATTAAGTATATCCTATTTTAACATAATTATATTATATACGCAATAGCGTATACTATTAAATATTAAATATATTTTAATATTTAATAGGGGTGATTAATTTTGGGAATCAAACAAGCAGTTGTTTCTAGGATAATTCAACTTTGCAAAGAAAAAAATATAACTTATAACCAATTAGCAGTTATTTCTGGTTTAACGCCATCAACAGTATATTCAATACTAGATATAAATCGCAAAAATATCTCTATAGTTACACTGAAAATATTATGTGATGGATTAGATATTAAACTTAGTGAATTCTTTGATACTAATGAATTTAATAATTTAGAACAAGAAATTTATTAGATAATCTATAAAATGTTGAAAACCCACGCCTTAAAAATAAGGCGTGGGTTTTTTTGTGTAATATTTAAAAATCATATTTTTTATACTCGTCTTTGTATCGGTCTAATATTTTATCTTTTTGCTTTTGGAGCTCTAACTCGTCTATATTTATATAAATGCAGTCGGCACACGTTCCAGTTTCATCTAAGCTTATCTCCTCTAGAGTACACTCCTCACACTCTAAATCTTGGTATATACAAAACATATTTTCGCAAGTCATTTTATAACCTCCTTTTAGGTTTGAATTATATTTAAAAACTATCTAATGTGTACATTATATAATCTTATAATCTATATGTCAAGATTAGCTATTTATTAATATTTAATATCTAAAGGAGGTGATTAAAATGAAACTAAATATTTTAAAGCTACTACAACAAAAAAATAAATCTAAATACTGGTTATATAAACAAATGGGTATGAGTTACCAAAATTTTAATAAGATGGTAAATAATGAAACAAGAGCTATAAGATTTGAAAATTTAGAAGCCCTTTGCCAAATATTAGAATGCACTCCAAACGATATTTTTGGATATCAAAAAGAAGAAGAAATAAATTTATAATACAAATTATAACATATTACACTTATAAATACAAGTGTAAATTTATAGTGTATAAAACACTTTCATTTACTAGTATAATATTTTAGAGGTGATAAGTTTGTTTGAAGCTAAAAAAACTGAATTTGTAAATAAAACTTTTAGATTAGAAAAACCATTAGTGGATAAATTAAGCAAGTATGCTTCAGAAACTAATATTTCTTTAAACTCTTTAGTTTCTCAGTGTTGCGAGTACGCCCTTTCAAATATAAATACAGGCGACAAAGATTTAAAAAAATAAATAATTTATATTTTAAAACACGTCTTTATAATTTTTTAAAGACGTGTTTTTTTATTTAAAATATACTGTTATTTATGTACTAAAAATGAAGAAAAAATATGCCATAGCAACAAAGACTTTAGATGCTCTACGCTTGATATCCTAGATTGTGACGTTTCTGATGTTATTAAATATAAAAAAGATGAGTAATATTTTATCTTTTTGCTTTTGAAGCTCTAGCTCGTCTATATTTATATAAATGCAGTCGACGCACGTTCCAGTTTCATCTAAGCTTATATCTTCTAGAATACACTCGTTGGACTCTGAATCTTGGTATATACAAAACATGTTCTCACAAGTCATTATACTTGTTACCTCCTTTTTAGATTATTTTTAAATATATGCGTCATAATGACTTCATTTTAACACTAAATTTAAGTTGACGCAATAAAAACATTATAATTTAGTCATATAATTTATAAAATATTAAAAAGGAGTTGTTAAAATGAAAGATAAATTATTAAGATATACATTAAGAGTTGATAGAACATTATTTACAAAATTTAAGTATATAGCGGAATACGAAGGACGTTCCGCTAATAAACAAATCGAGCAGTATATAAAAAAGATTGTAAAAAAATTTGAAGAAGAACACGGTATAATTAATATATCCAAAGAAGATTAAATTAAAATTAACAAAAACCACGCCTTAAAAATAAGGCGTAGTTTTTTTGTGTGATTTAATAATCATATTTTTTATACTCGTCTTCATAACGCTGTAATATAGCGTCTTTTTGCTTTTGAAACTCTAACTCGTCTATATTTATATAAATGCAGTCGACGCACGTTCCAGTGTGGTCTAGGCTTAATCCTCTAGAATACACTCCTAACACTCTGAATCTTGGTATATACAAAACATATTCTCGCAAATCATTATACTTGTTACCTCCTTTTTAGATTAAAATTTTAGGAATGTATTCATTCCGTCAATTATTATTATACCACTTATAATAATTTAAAATCAAGTTTAAAATTAATTATTGTAAGGAGTTTTATATATAGATATGTCTACTAAAATCAAACAAGATATCTGTATTGGAAATAATTTAAAGTACCTACGCAAAAAATCTAATTTATCTCAAGAGCAATTAGCTATAAAATTACAATTAGAAGGTATCTCAATTAGTAGAGAAATTATTTCCCAAATGGAACGTGGCAAATATAGTATAAGAATAAGTTTACTAAAACAACTAAAGATAATATTTAATTGTGAGTATAACGATTTTTTTTATAATATATAAATTAATATATTATTTAAAATACAAAAACCCACGCCTTAAAAATAAGGCGTAGATTTTTGTTGTGGGATTTAAATACTTAACTAGTTAGTATTTTGCGAATATACTTTAGCTTTTGCTTTAGAATTAACGGCAGTAATATTAGCTTTGAGATTAGAGCTTTTGTTGTATAACTGGTCTACCACCTCTATCACAGCGCAATATTTATCAACATGGCTTAGAATTCGACTTTCTTTATACTTAGGCTTATTCTCTGATAAAGGCCACATATGATTTAATATAGCATCTTCTTCTATAGGAGAGAGCGTGGTGATGCTTGAAGCATTTTTGAGAGCTTCTTTTGGGTGTCTAAAGGCATGATGCTCGTCTGTTTTGTTTTCTTTCCAATCATATAAGTACAAATCATGTAGTAAGCCAGCACGTGCTACAGACCTGTAATCAAGACCTAACTTTTTAGCCCATAAGAAACTGTAATAGGCTACGTTTATGCTATGTTGAAGCCTGCTAGTATTCATGTGCTGAACAAAGTTGTCAAGCTCAATAATTTCTTTAGTTTTTAAAAGGTCCTCTATGCAAGCTAAAAACTCTTTACAATCTTTGTCCTGAGTATTAGCAAAATATTTTTTAGACCAAAGCACTTTTTTTATTTTCAAAGTAAAATCCTCCTAATTTTTAGAATTAATCTAAATATAATTATACCACAATTATATGCGATTTGTATATCCTTTAATTGGAAAAAATTTAAAAATAATAATAA
>JAWXUY010000293.1:0-2031 GCA_044425885.1 bacterium
TTAATGCTAATTTCTTCATCTTGTCGCTTTGAACCTTTAATAATTCGACCTCTAAAATCTTTAAATCATGCTCCAACGTAACAAACTCACTGTCTTTTTTTAAGTTAAAACTATCCTTTAGAGTTCTGGAAACTGGAGTACTAATAATATTTTTAATGTCTAAATAACTATCTAACTCATCAGCTTCTATAAGATTAGTTGCCTGCTTTAACCATCTTGGGCTTCTTGTACCATCTTCTAAGCATTCAATAATAGGCATTTGTAAAATATTCAGACACTCACTATTGCTTAATATAAAACCATCTTATGTAAGCCCTATAAGATGAATATATTCTTCTTTTGATTTAATATCTATAATTATATATAACCCTATTTTGAACTTTTTTATATTCTTATTAACCAGCTTAATACTCCCAAGGTTACTACAAGCTACGTTGTCCAAAATACCCCTAACAAGTAGGGAAGTCAAAGTTAAACGCCTACTTACTGGCTTAAAATCATCATTAAACCCATAGATTTTAAGAGAGTAATAACTTGTTTTTCATCATCTATAATAAAAATATTATTCTTATTAACATTATAATCACTAAAAAATATTTTCACTACTTCCCAAATTTTATTATTAAAGTTTTTAGCCTTTTTTTCTAAATATTCTGGAGTTATAACTATTTTTTCTGCTAACTCTGGATTAAACTTTGTAAATAATAAATTATTGTCATCTTCAACTAACTTGAGATTATTTTCTTTATATAATTTTAAATTTTGCTTGTAGTCGCCTTGAATTTGCTCAGGGGTTCTAGTACTAAGATTTTTTATTGCTTATTCTATGTTTTCTATAAATCCACCTATTACATTGTCGCTTATACCAACTACTCCATCGGATAATAATAACCTTTTTTTAATAAGCTCTAGCTTGCGAACGTCCGATAAATTAGCTTTGTTAATTAAACATATATTTATAACATCTTCTTTTTGACCTAATCTATGACACCTGTCTATTCTTTGTTCCATCTTTAAAAGTATTATAAAGTAGGTCATAATGGATAACTATATTGCATTCTTGTATGTTAAAACCTCTTGCACCACTGTCCGTTGATATTAATATATTAACCTCTTTATTTTCTTTAAATTCTTTTATAGAACTATAGTCATACTCTCCATTATATAAAATAATATTATACTTTTCTTTTAAAATTTTATATAAATAATATTGGGTTTCAAGGTTTTCTATAAATATTAAAACTTTTTTATTGCTTATTTTACTAAATATATTTTTTAGAACTTCTAATAATTTAATAGTTTTTGTATCTACTTTAATTTTACTTGCTAAATCCACTACATTTTGAATTTGTCCTACTTCTAACTTAACTTCTTCTATCTGTTCCAACCTACTAAGCCTATCAAGTACCCCATTAAAAGTTTTCTTAATAGCAATTGCTGAAGAACTAAATATAGATAATAATTTTAAATTTAAATCATATGTATCTATTTCTGGATACGCTATTTTACATAATGGTTATATAGCTCTGATAATTTCTTGTTTAGATTAACTTTCAGTCGTAATAGCACTTGTTTCGCCGTTCATATCAATGCGTAAAGGATACATCGTATTATCATTAATATTGCTTGTATTCACATAGACATCAACAAGATAGCCCACAGAAAAATTCTCAACAGAACTTTCTTCCTTTCCATTTGAAAAGTTTGTGATTTCAACATCAAGAGTAATGCTTGGGTTTAATGAGCTACTGCTATCTAAAGGTTCGACTTTCATTATACTATTTTCTCTGTCAATTTCAACAATCATAGCAGTAATTGGATCAATGCCACCTGCATTTGTAAAATTATCATTGCTTTGATTATTCACTAATCTAATAGCTCCTAAGCCAAATGCAATCAGACAAATAGCCCCAATAAAAAAATGTGTTTTTTTACCTCTTATACTTTTTTTCATAATTCAATCCTCCAATCATTATATAAATACCCCTCATTAGGTACATTTCCCCTAACTTACCACACACGAAACCTAAT
>JAWXUY010000043.1:0-10962 GCA_044425885.1 bacterium
CTATTTCTTTTACACCCTCTGGCAGACTTATAGATGTTAAACTTGTGCACCCCTCAAATGCTCTCTCTCCTATTTCTTTTACACCCTTTGGCAGACTTATAGATGTTAAGCTTGTGCACCCCCTAAACGCATTCGCTCCTATTTCTTTTACACCCTTTGGCAGACTTATAGATGTTAAACTTGTATATCCCTCAAACGCTCCATTCCCTATTGATTTTACAGACACCCCATTAATTTTACTCGGTATTTCAATATGTGATATGCTACTACTTATAATTGCACCTATATCGCTATCAAATTCAAAACAATTAACACTATTCATAAAAATCCCCTTTTTTACATTTTTATTTATATTCTATAATTATAGTATACACTATATCCCCACAAAAACCAAGCCTCTAATAGTTAATATTTCGTTAACGTAAAGGCTGTGTGGTGTATTTATATTTATATTTATATTTATATTTATATTTATTTTTATTTTTATTTATACCGATATATATTTCTTTACTCCTTGTCAAATCTTACTGGCAATATTCTATCTGTGAAATATGTTAAATATAAAATATATAATACAAATATTAATTTAGCTATAGCGACTGTCAAATCTAATAATGCCATTGATAACTCTAAAAAATATTCCATAACAAAACACCCTACTTTCTTAATTATATTTTTTATTTTATATTATACACTACTATATAACAAAAACCAAGCCTCTAATAAATTAATATTAAAGGCTTGGATAGTATGTATATATTTTTTTGATAAATACTAAATTGACATATTATATGTTTTACAAATTTATTCTAATGTAAATAAGTCAATTATATTTTTATCAAACTGTTTAAGTAATTCTTCACCTGAAGTTATAGGATTAGCAATTAAATGATTTTTAATTTCTTTTTTAACATTTTTTTTAAAATCTTTTCCTTCTATTTTATCTAATTTATTCCATAAATTATTATCAAAAACATTACATAGTTGATCATAATAAAATTTTTCAATTTTATCTGAATATCTAATTTGTAAATCATCTAGATAAAATTCAAGTATATTAATACATGTTGAATACATATTACTATCTTCTTTAGATACATTTAAATCTCTATTAAACTCATGTTTTATTAATGCATTTAATTTTGATATTCTAATCTCAATATTATATTTTTTGAATTCATCAATACCAATTTTGCTAAATTTTTTGTATACATTATAATTGTTATCATAAAGACCACCATTTCTAGTTATAATTGCTTTTTGTGATTTCCAATGTGCTCCACAAAAATCTTGTATAATTAAATTTACAAATTTAAAATTATATTCTTTATTTATAAACTCTTGACAATAAGTATTAAGTATACAATCTAATTTTTGTGATATATTTTCTGGTAATTTATTTTCATTTAATATTTTAATATATTTGTTGTCTTTTTTTATTAATTCTATATATCTTTCATACATATTTATTAATATTTCTTCTATTTTAGACCAAAAACAACTAATATTCTTTTTATTTTTGTCTTTGTCTTGTATACAATATAGAGCATCAAATATTAATATATTTTCTTTATTTAAAGATATATTATTCTCTTTTATCTTTGTATATGCTTCTTCAGACTTTATAAATATCGCTTCATCTACATCATCTGCATCAGCAACTTTATCTAATTCATTAGCTCGTGCTAAGCCAATAAATGCAATTCTATCAAGTAAATTGTATTTATCTTTACTAAATGCTGTTTTTAAAATGCCAATAGTATTGCTATCATTTCCAATATTATCAAGTTTATCACACATTAAATTAATTGTATTATAATTTTCACATATAGAATTTATAATATCAGCTCTATAATATGTATCCCCATCTAGACCTCTTGTATCTTTAATTGTGTTCACATAAGAAGGTAAGCTAGTTTTAGTAAGTTTAATTACTATTTTATTAGGATATGGACAATCTTTATTTTTACCAAAATTAATATCTTCTAAAATTTCTTTAAACTCAGAATTATCAAATTCATATTCACATATTGTACGTTCTTCATATTTTATTTCTTTTATCATTTCATTAAAAACAACTTTTTTTAACTCATCTTCAGAAATATCATTTTTATCACAAGTAAATTTTTCTAAAATTATTTGCTTAGTTGTTTTTAAATATTTTTGGTCAATTTTGCCTTCTTTATCTTTAGCAAGTCTCTTATTTTCTTTTTTCATAAGAGTAATACCTAACATATTTTCAATAATGCGTTTACATTCTATAGATAAATCCTCTTTTTCTTTATTGTCAACATTAGAATTTGTACTAGATAAGTTATCATTTATATATTTTTTTAAATTATTTTTAAATTGTGTATACTCTAAAGGAAATACTTCAATTGAACTTTTATCACTGTCGGTAAATTCGATTATAGTTTCACATGGTGTTGTTCTACCTACAGAAGTTGTTAATAAAGGTTCATTATCTTCACCAATTAAATCTAATATTGCAGAAATAAGTGTAGTTTTACCAACTCCAACTGCTCCATTTAGATTAATATCATAACTTTCAACACTACAAATTTTTTTAAATAACTCATTTCTATCTTTCAAAAAATTACATAATTTTGATATATAATAATTATCTATTTCATTTTCTTTAGAAGTATACTCATTAATTAATTCTAAATTTTTATTACATAATTTTATTGCTTCATCTTTTTTAGTTATTAATATATTATTTTCCACTTGTATACCATAATATTTATAATAAAATAAATATCCCTTTTTTTTTATCTATTTTGTAATTTATATATTTCAATTCCTACTTGACTACTAACCTAAAAGGGCTTTAGTATCTCTAGCGATAACTATTTCTTCGTTAGTAGGGACAACTAATACTTTTATTTTAGAATCTGGAGTAGAGATTAATAACTCTTGACCTCTCTTAGAATTTGCGTCTGCGTCAAGAGTAACACCTAACCACTCTAAATATTTACAGATTTCGCTTCTGCTATATCCACTATTTTCTCCAAGACCCGCTGTAAATACTACTAAGTCTGTTCCTTTAAGAGTCATTAAGTATTGCCCAATGTACTTAGCCACTCTATAGTGGAAAATATCTAAAGCAAGAGTTGCTCTTTCGTTTCCAGCTTCTGAAGCATCTTCTAAATCTCTAAAGTCGCTTGAAACTCCTGATATTCCTAAAACTCCTGACTCTTTATTCATAAGAGAGTCTACTTGTTTTAAATCAAGACCTTCTTTTTGCATAATAAACGGCACGATTGCAGGGTCAATATCTCCACATCTAGTACCCATTACAAGACCTTCAAGTGGCGTAAAGCCCATGCTTGTATCTACGCACTCCCCGCCGTTTACCGCAGCTACACTTCCGCCATTACCTAAATGACAAGTGATTATTTTTAAATCTTTTATATCTTTCCCAACAACTTCGGCTGCTCTTTGAGAAACGTACATGTGGCTAGTTCCATGAAAACCATATCTTCTTACTTTGTGTTTTTCATATAACTCATATGGCGTACCATAAATATAAGATTGTTTAGGCATAGTTTGATGGAAAGCTGTATCGAATACTGCCACTTGCTTAACATTTGGCATTAAATTCTCACAAGCTTTGATACCCATAAGATTAACTGGATTATGAAGCGGTGCTAGCTCGCAACAAGCTTCTATCCCTTTTATAACCTCGTCTGTAACTACCACTGATTTAGCAAACTGCTCTCCGCCATGAACTACACGATGTCCAACAGCGTTAATCTCACTAATATCACCTATTACTCCATGTTCTTTGCTAAGTAACGCATCTATTACCATTTTGATAGCTTCTTGATGAGTCGGCATAGCGTCCTCGAATGTATACTTTTCAGTTGTTTTATGTACTAATCTACCATCTATTCCTATTCTTTCACATAAGCCAGAAGCTAATACATCTTCCGAAGTCATGTCAATAAGTTGATATTTTAAAGACGAACTACCACAATTTAATACTAAAATTTTCATATTATAAAAATCCTCCTGTTATATATATTATTATTTTATATTATTATTTTATATTTTTATTTATTTTTATTATTTGTCTTCTTGTTGTTGAGCTTGAACAGACGTAAGAGCTACTACCCCTACTATGTCTTTAGCGTTACAACCTCTTGATAAATCATTTACTGGCTTAGCAAATCCTTGCGTCATTGGACCATATGCTTCTGCCTTAGCTAGTCTTTGTACTAATTTATAACCAATATTACCTGCATCTAAGTCTGGGAATATTAATACATTTGCGTTTCCAGCCACTTTACTTTCTGGAGCTTTAATAGTAGCTATTTCTGGAACTATAGCTGCATCTAATTGGAATTCTCCATCTATTATTAAGTCTGGAAATTCTTTTTTAGCTATTTCTAATGCGTCTAACACTTTATTTACATCGTCATGCTTAGCACTACCTTTAGTTGAATGCGATAATAATGCCACTTTTGGCTCTTGCTTAGTGAAAGCTTCAAACGACTCTGCCGAGCTTTTAGCTATCTCCGCTAACTGTTGACTACTTGGATTTTGGTTAAGTCCACAGTCACCAAATATAAATATCCCATGCTCGCCGAATTCACATTCTGGCACAATCATTAAGAAGAATGCTGACACAGTTTTAGTACCTGGAGCTGTTTTAATAATTTGTAGACAAGGTCTTAAAACGTCTGCAGTTGAAGTTATAGCTCCTGCTACCATCCCATCTGCCATCTCACATTTAACCAATAGCACCCCAAAAAATAAAGTATCATTTAATAAAATTTCTTCAGCTTTCGCTTTGTCAATCCCTTTACTACCTCTAAGCTCTACAAATTTATCTACTAATACATCAAATTTATCAAAATCTTTAGGATTAATAAACGTAGCACCTGATACATCAAAACTACCAGCTTTAGCAGTAATTTCTTCTTTATCACCTACTAAAATAATATTAGCTATGCCTTGCTCTAATATTTCTTGAGTTGCTTCAAGCGTTCTCATTTCAAGAGACTCTGGTAAAACAATAGTTTTTTTGTTTGATTTTGCTAAATCTTTAATTTCATCTAAAAAGTTCATAATTAATAACCCTCCATTTAATCTTTTAAATTTTTTAATATTTTATTTTTTATTTTTTATTTTTTATATCTTTAAAATCTTTTAATTTTTTATAATTTTTTATAATTTTTTTTATAAATAATTATATTTTTTTATATAAATTACCTACTCTCTTATTATATACGATATTCAACATACATACAAGTTAAATATTTAAAAAATTTATATTTTGTGAAACTTTTTCAATAAATGGGGTGCTATTTGGTCTATATTTACCTGTTTCATTACTGCTCCTATGTCAAATGCTACCTTGGGCATACCATAAACCACACTTGTTTGTTCATCTTGCCCAATTGTATACCCCCCTTTACGTCTAATTTCTAGTAAACCTTTTGCACCATCGTCTCCCATTCCTGTCAGCAATATTCCTATACTTTTATTTCCAATGCATTTTGCCACACTATTAAACATTATATCAACCGAAGGCATATGACCACTATACTTTTTATTAGCCTTAGAAGTTAGGTATAAACCGCTACTATCTTTTTGAAGTATCATGTGATTACCGCCTTTTGCTATATAAACAGTATTACTTTTTAGCTTCTCACCATCTTGTACTTCTTTAACTTTCATTTTACAAGACTCGTTCAAAGCTTTTGCATATTTAAAAGTAAACATATCTGGCATATGAATAACTACCAAAATAGGCGGGGTAGATTTGGGCAAATTTTCTAATATACTTCTAACAGCGTCTGTTCCACCTGTTGAAGCTCCTATAGCTATTACCTGATTAATCACTTCGTTTGAAGAAGTAAAATCTTTGTCTTTATTCGTGTCTATTATTTCTTCTAGCTTACCCACTAAAACTTTTATAAATATTTTAAACTCCAAAGAAGTCGGCTTTTGTTTTAACACAATATGTTCTAAACCCCTTAACTCCTGATTTTTTTCTGGAATTATATAAATTATATTCGAGTCTATGTTTTCAAATAAGTTTTGGACTTTTTGTAAATTATTAATATTGTCGTTTGAGAAGTGCACGAGATAGATTTTATCACTTTTTAGATTATTAATATCTTTTGAGGTAGATATATTTTTTAATAAATTTTTAATTACAGGGTCTGCCTCTTTTAAGCTTTCGTTTAATATATAGTTTTTAACTACGCTTAAAAATTGGTTAGACTCTGATATTAATGTTATATCAAGATTAATAGCTAACACCTACTTTTATATTTTTATATTTTTATATTTTTATATTTTTTTATTTTTATTTTTACCTAATTTTAAATATAAAATTAAAAAATCTATGGATAATAATTATAATTAACTAACTAAGCTTTTTTATTACCCATAAATTTTAATAATTTTTATATTTTATATTTTTTTATTATTTTTAAATAGTTTCTGAATATAAGAACTTATCTAAATCCAATAATAGTTGTACTTTGTCATGCATTTTGCCTATAGCTTTTATAAATCTATTTTGGTATTTAAGCTTAACGTTTGGCGGTGAAGATACGAACTTTTTAGGTATATAAATAACTTCATTTACAGTATCTACTATTAAGCCTATTTGGTTTTGCTCATGCTCTATTACTATTATACAAGTTAAAGCGTCATACTCTCTTTCTTCTTTGTGAAATCTAATTCTAACATCTATGACTGGTATAATAGATCCTCTAAGATTTATTATCCCTTTTGTGGCATCTGGATTTTCTGGTATCCAAGTTATAGTTGGGACTGAGATAATCTCAATTACTCTCCCTATATCTATACCAAATACTTCATCTTCTATTATAAACGTAAGATACTTATTCTTGACCGTATCATCTTCTTCTTCTTCAATTTCTGGTGCTATGTAAGCTTCTTCCATCATTTTAACCCCTTTGCCAAAAAAATATTTTAATTAATATTTTAGCAATTCCTTTCTTAAAAATTTTACTAATATTTTAAAATTTTAAGATATTTTAATTATCAAAAAATCCTGCTATATCTATTATTAGTGAGATATCCCCATTTCCTAATAACGTACACCCGCTTATACCTTTTACTTTCTTGATATAATTCGGCATATTTTTAACAACTACTTGTTGTTCTCCTATTAGCTCGTCTACGAATACACATACTGTTCTATTCTCACTCTCTAGCACTATTATTACTCCATCTTCTATTCTTCTTACATCTGTATGTGCATTAAAGAAATCATGTAACCTTACTAAGTTTAATACATCTCCTCTTAGAGTAATCATTTCGTTTCCGTCTGGATCTAAGAATATATTTTCAGAAGTTGCTTTAAAAGTTTCTTGTATAGAAGAAATAGGGATTGTGTACTTAGAACCGCCCATACTTATTAACATACCCTCTATTATCGCAAGAGTAAGAGGTATTTTAAGCACAGTATTTGTTCCTTGTCCTTCATCGCTCTCTACTATTATACTTCCCCCTACAGCTTCTATATTAGCTGTAACAACGTCCATACCTACTCCACGTCCTGAGAAACTAGTTACAGCATCTTTAGTAGATAAACCTGCATGGAATATAAGCTGGCAAATCTCTCTGTCTGTATATTCATCTGCTGGCTTTTTAAGTATACCTGCTGAAATCGCTTTATTTAAAACTCTTTCTTTGTTTATACCAGCTCCATCATCTTTTACGCTTATTAATATCTCACCGCCTGAATTTCTAGCCGATAATCTAATAGTACCTTTATCTGATTTCCCTGACTTAATACGTACATCTGGCAATTCTACACCATGATCAGCTGAGTTTCTTATTATATGCATAAGTGGATCTGATATATGCTCGATTATATTTTTATCAACCTCTGTATCTCTACCTTCTATTATTAAGTCTATATTTTTGCCTAATGATTTACACATATCACGCACGATTCTTTGCATTTTAAAGAAAGTTGCATCAAGAGTTACCATACGCATACTCATAACGCTATCTTGTACATCTTTAATAATTTTTCTCAGCTGACGTGCTGACTTATTAAAGTTTTCTAGCTCTAATCCATCTAAATCTGGATTTTGAGTTGTCATAGCCTCTGATATAACAAGCTCTCCCATAAGATTAAGTAATTGGTCTAGCTTTCCTATACTAACACTTATCATCTGTTGAGCATTTTGCTTTTTAGCTGGTTCTTTTGGTTTATTTTCAGCTGGCTTTTGCGCTTGTTGGGCTGGCGGAGCTGGAGTTGGTGGAGGAGTTGGAGCTTCTTCTACCACTGGAACTACTTCCTCTATTGCTGGTGAGATTTCTTCTTCTTCTTCTACTTCTACTTCTACTTCTACTTCTTCGTCTACTTCATCTAATTCTGTTAATTCTACAGATTTTAAGAAGATAGTACCCATTAAGACATCATATAACTCGTCATAATCTTTATTAATCGTAACACGGATTTTAAGACCATCTTTTCTTATAATCTCTATCGAAGCTTCATTCATTATGTCTTCTGGTTCATAAGTAATTTTGGCACTATGTGGCTCTAGACCATGTATAACAGTATAGCCACGAACATTTTCCATTTCACAGCCATCTTCAAAAAACATTATTATTTCATAAGTTTTAAGTATATAATCTTTAAGTTCAAACTCTTTTAAATATATAGTCGAATTAATGCTCTCATGTATTTCTTCATAAGCTATATCTGTTGCTATAACAAATTTAAGACCATCTTTTACTATAATTTCTGTTGATTTTTCATCAAGAATATCTTTAGGGACAGTATATAATACTTCACCAAAGTCTTTAAGCTGGTTTATTACGTTAAATCCACGTACATTTTCCATACCTGACTCATCTTCAAAGAACAGTTTACATTCAAAACGATTTTGATATTCAGATCCAGTGCTTTTTACTACTTTAGTAACTTTTGGTTTTGCTTGAGCTTGAGCTGGCGCTGAAGAAGCTTGAGTTTGAGTTGGGGCTGGAGCTGAATCACCTGAAGGAGATTCTCCTTTTAATACAGCTAAGAAATTTTTTATTTTAACAATAGTGTCTTCTGGCACTGGTGCAAGTTCTTCACCCTCTGCTATTTTTCCAAGTTCACCTTTAATATAATCCATACCCTCTAATACTAAATCAGTAAGAGTAGAATAATCTACATCAGAAGGGTTCTCCTCACGTAAGAAAAAGAATAAATCTTCCATTGAATGGGCTGCTTTAGAAACATCATCATACATCATCATAGAAGCAGAACCTTTTACAGTATGCATAATTCTAAAAATTTCGTTGATGTTGTCCATTGAGTAACCGTCTTCACACTCTATAATCAATTGCTCTAATTGATCTGTAAGCTGGTTCATTTCAAATATAAACATATCTAGCATTGAATCTCTTGAGAAATCTGACAAATTAATCATCCTTTCTTGTCTTAAAATTACCTTAATTTTTTTATTTTTTATTTTTATTTTTATTTTTATTTTTATTTTTATTTTTATTTTTTATTTTTTATTTTTATTTTTATTTTTATTTTTTATTTTTTATTTTTTTAAGATAATATTTAATTTTTTTTTTTTTTTATTATTTTTTTTATTATTTTATTATTTTTTTTTTATTATTTTTTCTGATATACTGCTGGACAAACATATTCGTATTGTGTATTCAAATTATTTAGAGTTTCTGAATGACCTATAAATAAATAAGCTCCTTTTTCAGAAGCGTCATAAAACCTATTAACAAGCCCCTCACGTGTAGCATCATCGAAGTAAATCATTACATTTCTACAAAAAATAACTTGAAATTTTTTTCTAAAAGAAAATTTAGGCTCCATTAGATTAAACTTCCTATAGGTTATTTTATCTTTTATTCCATCTATAACTTGTACTTCTGTACTAGAAACCGATTTAAAATAATTACTTTGCCAATTTTTGTCAAGTGTTTTTATCTTATCTTTGGCATATTGCCCTCTAAAAGCTTTCTTGAGAATATCTGTAGATATATCTGTTGCTAGTAACTCTGTATTCCAACCCCCTTTATCACTAAAATAATCTGTAAGAAGCATTTGAAGGGTATAGGACTCCTCTCCACTGGAGCACCCCGCACACCACATACGAATATCTTTATCCGAAACTTTTTGCGAAAGTTCTGGAAAAACCGTTTCTCTTAAAAATTGAAAATGATCAACTTCTCTCATAAAAAACGTATGATTTGTTGTGATTTTGTCGATAAACATTGCATTCGCAACGCCTGTTTTATCTTTCACTAAGTATTCGTAGTATTGAGTAAAACTACTAAATCCCAAATTCTTTAAAACATTTTTTAGCCTTGAATTTATCATAGATTTTTTTTCACTCGTTAAGAAAATACCAAAATTTTTTTTAGTATATGTGCTTAATAGTTCAAATTCTTTATCTGTTATCTCATGCATAACCTTCACCCATCTTTTTATTTTATCATAACTAATTATACATAAATTTTTAAGGTATGTCCACCGTTTCCAATATTTTATAATATTCTCAAACTCCATTGCTCAAAGCCTTAAAATATAATATCTTATAAAATACTATTTCTTATTTATTCTCTAACTATTTTATAAAATATATTTAATTCCTTGTTAGTCATGTTTGATTTAGCTAATAATAACTACTATCACTCGGTATAATACTCCAAAGGCTTAAATTAAGTCAAAAGAATTCTTTATTTAAACTCTCTTTTTAAACCAATCTCTTTTTGACAAAAAGAGTCAATATATAATATACCACTCTTGCGATATATCGGACTCACAGTAGCTAAACTTATTCTAACATATTTATAATTTTTTGGCAATCCTTTCTTTAGATATTTTTTATATTTATTAATTTTAACTCAATTATCCAAGAATTCTATCTTCTCTAAATAATTTATTAATTTTTATATTTTAAAATAATATTAATAAATATGTATTGAAAAAATCAAATTTGTAAT
>JAWXUY010000044.1:0-10911 GCA_044425885.1 bacterium
GACACGATAGTAAAGTTGGATAATAGTGACTTTGGTGTTGTAGTTAGGAATGTCAAAACAAATCCTTTTTACCCATACGTTAAAATAATAAAAAGTAAAGAATATTCGGTTGGTGAAATAGTAGGGCTTAAAGACGGCAATAACCTATCTATTAAACATATAATCTACTTATCTTAGTTATTACTTAGTTATTACTTAGTTATTACTTAGTTATATATTATATGCGTATACTTAATTATAGACTATAATTATAATAAATAAACAACTAAAAAATTTAAATAAATTTTTAAAAATAGCTTTAAATAAATTAAGGCTTTTTTGTTTTGTTTTTAGGTTATTTTTAGATATTTATTGAATTTTTTGAATTTATTGGATTATTACAAAATAATACCTTGCAAAAAATATAATTTTGTTATATAATTATTACAAATATGTTGCGAAAATAATAATTATGTTGGCTGGGAGGTAACTTTTAAAAATGGGATTAATAAATAAGAAATCAAAGAAGAATATAAATAATAATTTAAACAGCGATAGCACTGTATTAAATTTTGAAGATATTAATAACTTAGAAGATAATTCTAATAATATAAATAATAAAAAAAAGAGTGGAATAATGGGTAATCTTAGATTGCTATTTGGATTTCAAAAAAATAAAGGTTATGCTTTTATGTTTATTTTGGGTAGCCTGCTTATTGCACTATCAAGCTTTCACTTCTTAACAGTTGCGAATGCTCAAACTATCTATTTAAATGACACTTTAATAGGGTCTATAAGCGGGGTAGATAACCTGATAGAAGGTGACCTTGATGGGATTATAGAGAATATGATTGTAAAACAGACTGGACTTCCTGTAGAGATAAACGGTGATATTACTTTTGAGATAACTAGAGTAAATAAGAATGATTTTACTACGCAAGATAAGATACTAGAGAACATAGCCTCTATTATAGAGTATAAAGTAGAAGCTAGTAGTATTTACGTAAACGATAAATTTATAGCAACTGTTAAGAGTAAAGAAGAAGCAGAAGACGCACTTAATAGAATAAAAAAGTCATATACGATAGAAGGGATAGTAACGACTCAAGAGCCTACTTTTGTTGAAAATATAGAGATAAGAAACGAATTGGTGCTAGAAGAAGATATTATAGACTCAGACTCAGCTTTTAACTTATTAAACATAGACCAAATAGAGCAGAAAACTCATACTATAGTTTCAGGAGATACTCTATATGCTATTGCCCTTGATAATGACCTCACACTAAAAGAAGTTTTAGATGCTAATCCACAAATTACAGCGGATACTACTCTTAAATTAGATAGCATTATTAATTTAGTAGTGCCTATGCCTCTTATTTCTGTAATGACTTATGAACAAACTACTTATGAAGTAGTTATAGCGAAAGACGTTATAAGTATACCAAATGATGACGAATATAAGACCTTTTCTAATGTGCTAGTAGAGGGCAGTAACGGCAGTAAAGAAATTACGACTAATATAACAAAAGTAAATGGTATAACACATAGCGAAGAAATAGTGAAAGAAGTTGTACTGATAGAGGCAGTGGCGAAACAGATAGAAGTAGGTACTTTAGAGGAACTACCAAAAAAAGCACTTGGTAGTTTTGTGTACCCAGTTAGTGGAGCAAGACTATCTTCTGGCTATGGTATGAGATGGGGTTCACTACATAAAGGTATTGACTTAGCTTGCAACGCAAATACGCCTATTAGAGCATCTGACGGGGGAATAGTAACATTTTCTGGCTGGAATAGCGGTGGATATGGCTATATGGTAAAAATAGACCATGAGAATGGTTTTGAGACTTTATACGCACATAATAGTAAAAATGCCGTAACAGTTGGACAAAGAGTAGCTCAAGGAGAAATTATAGCATACGTAGGTAGTACAGGAGATAGCACTGGAAATCATGTACACTTTGAAATATTAAAAAATGGAACTGCACAAAACCCATTAAATTATATTTAAAACAAAAATCACCACTTATTAATTATAATAATACAATAAGTGGTGATTTTTAATTTAATTTATTTTATTTTAATTTATTTTATTTTATTTTAATTTCTCTAGTTGCTCGAGTACAGATTTTAGCATACTGTTATATTTTTCCATTTTTTGCTGTTCTTCCTGTATAACGCTTTCTGGTGCTTTTGAAACAAAGCCTTGATTAGATAGCTTTTTCTCTACACGCTCAACCTCTTTTTGAAGCTTGTCTTTTTCTTTTGAGAGTCTTTCGAGCTCTTTTGTTTTGTCTACAAGCTCGTCAAAAGGCATATATAAAATACCATTTGGAATTACAACAGATATAGCACCTTCTTGTATATTAATATTATCACTTTCTATTTTTAAATCGCTTGCATAAGCTAATCCCATAAAAAAGCTTGTATTGCTTTCAAAAATATGTTTTAAATTTTCATCTTGTGTTACAAGAGTAATTTGAGCTTTTTTAGAGTTAGGCACATTCATCTCAGTACGAATATTTCTTATGCCTTTTATAGCCGTTTTGATAACTTCTATTTTAGCTTCTTCTTGCTTAAATACTAATTTCTCATCGAATTCTACCCATTTAGAATACATAATAGTTTCTTCGGCGAGTTTAGGGTCTGCTGGCTGTATACTTGTAAATATTTCTTCTGTAATAAAAGGAGCAAAAGGATGTAATAATTTAAGGCAATTTATAAGTACTTTGTTTAGCGTATAAATAGCAGACAATCTTGTCTCACACTCTTTATCATATAATCTAGTCTTAATCATTTCTATATACCAGTCGCAATACTCGTCCCAAACAAAATCATATATGTTAGAGAGGGCAATACCTAAATCATAGTTATTCAAGCAACTAGTAACCTCTTTTGCTAGATTATTATTTTTAGATAATATCCACTTATCTACATCAGTAAGATTATTTAAATCAAACTTATCTAAATTTTTATAATCTTCTTCGCTAGTAGACATTAACATAAATCTCGTAGCATTCCAGATTTTATTTAAAAAGTTTCTATAAGCCTCTACTTTTTCTGAGTAGTATCTTAAATCGTTACCAGCAGAATTACCACTAATTAGCATAAGTCTTAAAGCGTCTGCTCCATACTGCTCTATAACCTCTAGAGGGTCTACCCCATTGCCTAAAGTTTTAGACATCTTACGCCCTTCGCTATCACGCACTAGACCATGTATTAAAACGTCTTTAAATGGTAATTCGCCCATTTGTTCTAGTCCAGAAAATACCATACGGATAACCCAGAAGAATATAATATCATAGCCTGTTACTAAAACATTAGTAGGATAAAAATACTCAAGCTCTTTAGTTTTTTCAGGCCAACCTAAAGTCGAGAAAGGCCATAATGCCGAGCTAAACCACGTATCAAGCGTATCTTCATCTTGCTTTAAGCTATCATGTGAGCATTTAGAACATACTTTTACTGGCTCTTTACAAACTTCTATATGATTACACTTCTCGCAGTAATAAGCAGGTATACGATGCCCCCACCAAAGTTGTCGTGAGATACACCAATCTTTAATATTCTCTAACCAGTGCGTATAAATTTTCCCAAATCTATCTGGCACAAATCTTAATTCTTTATTATAATAAGCTTCTAAAGCTGGCTTAGCCATTTCTTCCATCTTTACAAACCATTGTGTTTTAATTAAAGGCTCTACAACGCATGAGCATCTCTCATGAACACCTACAGAGTGTTTTATCGGCTCTGCTTTAACAAATAACCCCATATCTTCTAATTCTTTAATTATTTGTTTTCTAGCTTCATATCTATCTAAGCCATTAAACTTACCGCCGTTTTCGTTGATAGTGCCGTTATCATTTAAAATATTAATCTGTTCTAAATTATGACGTTCACCAACTTCAAAGTCATTAGGGTCATGGGCTGGCGTAATCTTAACTACCCCTGTGCCAAACTCTTTATCTACATAGTTATCCGCTATAATCTTAATCTCTCTATTCACAAAAGGAATTACACAAGTTTTACCTACAAGATTTTTATATCTATCATCATCAGGATTAACAGCTATAGCAGTATCCCCTAACATAGTTTCTGGTCTAGTAGTAGCAAACTGTAAGTACTCATCACTATCTTTAATAGGATATTTAATATGCCATAAGAAGCCATCTCTATCTTCGTCATGGTCTACTTCTGCATCTGAAATAGTAGTTTCACAATTCGGACACCAGTTTATAAGCTTAGCGCCTTTATAAATATAACCTTTCTCATAAAGCTTAATAAATACAGTAGCTACAGCATCTGAAAGTCCTTCGTCTAAAGTAAATCTCTCTCTATCCCAATCACAAGAGCTACCTAATTTTTTTAGTTGCATTAATATATTATTGCCATATATTTCTTTCCAGTCCCAAGCACGTTTTAAAAATTCATCACGCCCGATATCTTCTTTAGTTAAGCCTTCTTCTGTCATTTTTTCTACTACTTTGACTTCTGTCGCTATACTCGCATGGTCAGTCCCAACAACCCAAAGAGCGTTAAAGCCTTGCATTCTTTTAAACCTAATTAAAATATCCTGTATAGTGTTATCTAGGGCGTGTCCCATGTGTAAAACTCCAGTGATATTTGGAGGCGGTATAACTATCGTGTAAGGCTCTTTAGACTCGTCTACCTCTGCATGAAAATATTTTTTTTCAAGCCATCTTTTATAAATCTTGTCTTCTATTTTTGGGTCATAGTTTTTAGCCAAATCCTTATTTAAATTTTCTTGCTCGCTCATAAATAAAATAACTCCTTTAATAAATTTTTTTTAATTTTCTTAATTAATATAAAATCTATAATACAAAAACAAAATAATTCCAATAAAAAACACAAATAATAAAAGCATATTAAAAATACCTTTTTTATCGTCAAACATATCTCTTATACTATCTTGTGCGAAATCATCGTCTGGATTATAATCTAGATTTTCCTCCAAGTCTAACCCGTTATCATTCTCTTGATTTATTTTATCTTCTTTATCTTCTTTATCTTCTTTTTCTTCTTTATCTTCTTTATCTTCTCCATATTTATTATCTTCTTCTTGTATTATATTCTCTATATTCTCTATATTATCTTCTATCTCACCAATTTTAGGCTTCTTAAAATACACCCAAATAACTAATATAATCCCTACTATAATAGCTAATAAAGATATAATATTACCTCACCTACTCTCACTTCTCTTACTTCTCTTACAATCAATTATTTATATTTATAAATAATAAAAAAATTCTTAATAATAAATAAATAAATTAATATTAATATTTAATTAAGAATTTTTTTTATATTAAAACTCTAAATCTAACAATACTCCTTGGTCAACTAACTTATAAGCTGAATCCGTATTATAATCACATGAATAAGTAAAATAACAAGAAAAATCCTTAAATTTCATATACTCAGTCATCGGTATTTGCATAAAATTACACATCTTAGAGTAAAAATCTTCCAGAAATACGCATGTACTTCTATTCAAAGTATCCTCATTTATTTTCTTTAATCTCAAAAATCCATTTTCTAATATAGTTATACCTAAATTATATAAAAAGTTCTTATTATCTTTTATATAATAAGTTATATCTCTTGAAATAGAATAGAAATAATCACTATTTATCGCATTTTCTCTCAAAAAACCTATAAAAGAGTTATACATACTACAAAACTTTCCAAAATCATAAGATGAGTCTTCGTAGTATACGTTCGCACTAATCTTAGCTGAAATATCCAAGCAAATCCCCTTCATGTTATTAAAAGATTGTGAAAGTTCGTTTATATATGATATAACTGCTGGAGTAGAGGCTTGATTTAAAAAATACTCCAGTGTACAAGTCTCACCATCTATTCTATTATCTAGCATTTGTTTGCTTTTAATATTACTTAGTGAGTTAATACTATTATCTATTGCACGCATCATAGAGTTGTCATTTTTATTATTACCAGTCATAACTATCGCCCTCCTTGTTTAATATTAAATAATATTATTTATATTACTTATATTATATTCTATTCTTCATCATCTGTTTCGTCTTCGTATTCGTATTCTTCTCCATCTTCGAAAAATTCGCCCTCAAACAAGCCTTCTTCAAATAAGCTGAAAAATACTTCTTCTGCTTGTTCAAATTCCTCGTCTGTTTCTATATTCTGTAATTCAAAGTCTTCTTCGTTTTCTTCCTCTACGTATCTATATAACAGCACTTCGTCGCTTCCAACAGGTAAAAGCGCTATATACTCGTATTCGCCTGCTTCAAATATTTCTATAATACTACATTTAACCTCTGAATTATCTTCAAGAGTCAGAGTCATAAACTCGTCTTCATGGTCATTACCACAGCCACACCCACATCCGCAATTCTCTAAATTATGCTCATGCTCATGACCGCCACATCCACAATTATTATCATCACACATAAATTTTACCCACCTTTTTATTTATTTTTTTTAATTTATTTTTATATAAAAATTATAGCATACATCTCTAAATATTGCTAGATAAATTTTGCTAAATTTTAAAAAATTTTATACTTACTCATATACTTACTCATATACTTAATTATATTTTATTATATTTATTCTTCTTGTTTTAAAACCCCTTTATTTATATTCGGCATATCGCTTATAGAGCTAAAGCCAAAGTATGTTAAAAATTCGTTTGTCGTACCAAATAAAATCGGTCTCCCTATTGCTTCTAGTCTGCCCTTTTCTTCTATCAGGTTATTTTTAATTAATGAATTTATTGCGCTTGAGCTCCCCACTCCTCTTATATCCTCTATACCATTTCTAGTAATCGGCTGTCTATAGGCTACTATCGCAAGCGTCTCTAGCAAAGATTGTGATAGGTATTTTTTCTTAGGCGTCTCATGCAAATTCTTGATATACTCAAAAAAATCTGGGTTAGTACACATCTGAAAAGACTCGTCTATCTGTATTATTTTTATTCCCCTCTTATCAATATTATATTTATCTATTAGTGAATTTATTAATTTTTTAGTAAAATTCTCTGTCTGACCTGTTACTTTGGCTATATCTTTAATATGCATCGGCTCTCCCGATGCAAACAAAATAGCCTCTATTACGCTTTCTATCTCTCTTAAATTCAAAACTTTATTCACTATATCTCTCCTCCTATCTCTAATTTTTTTTATTTATTTTTTTTTATTCAAGCTTATCATTATCTTTGAAAAATTCTCGTCTTGCAATGCTCTTATCTCCCTCGTCTTAATAAGCTCAAGCATCGCCAAAAACGTAACCACCACTTCCTGCTTACAGGCGCTCTCCTCAAATACTCTCTCAAACTCAATCATATCATACAAAAAAATCAAATCTTTTATATATATCATCTTCTCGTTTATACTATAAAGTGACTTTGTGACCGATTTAAACTCGCTCCTTATTTTATCTTTTTTAGAGTCTCTATCTCTGATTATCTTCTCAAATGTGGCATAGAGCTCTTTTAACGTCAGACCGTTTAGGAGCTCTTGTATATTTTCTTCTTTTAGGGCATCACTTACTTCTTCTTCTATGCTACTCTTATTATACGTCTCACCGCTTGTTATTACCCCCTCTAGTACTTTATAATCTGGGCTTTTAAATATAACTCTCTCTGAAAATACCTCTATTTTAGATAGCTCCTCTGCTACGTCTTTATATTTCCTATACTCCAGTAGTTTCAACATTAATTCATTACGTGGGTCTATCTCTAGTTTTGTAACCTCGTCTACTTCTTTAGGTAATAGCATTTTAGATTTTATCTCTAGCAAGTAGCTAGCCATTAATATAAATTTGCTTATATCATTCATATTATTACTTAAATCATTGTTTTTTATGTAATTCAAATAGTCATCAGTAAGCGTGGCGATAGGTATGTCATAAATATCTATTTGATTTTTGTCTATTAGCTTTAATAAAGCGTCTAGAGGTCCTTCGAAGTGTTCTAGTTTAATTTCAATACTCATGATTATTTGACCTCCATTTTTACCTTTCTTTTATTAGTTTATTAGTTTATTATATTTGATTATTATAGCATACTAAATACAATAATTACAATATAATATATTTATGAATGTTTTGTTTGTGTTAATTGTATTATTATGTTATACCGGGTATAAGTTAGTAAAGTTAACCGATTAATAATTTAAGAAAGGGGTGCTTTAATCATGAAAAAAAATCTTAAATTAAATAAATATATAAATATTTTGTTATTCGCTACAATTTATACAACTATATGTGTAGGTGATGTCAATGTATGTAGTATCAATCCTCTTGCTCCATTAGAAGTTATGGCTTATCAAAAAACCACTGGTGAATGGATTTCTATTTTTGGAATAGAAGGCGGAGCGATTAAATTTGACAGCTCTACTGGTACTATTACAGATGCTAATAACAAAATTACAACGGCAAACATACCAAATACTATAAATGGTGTTGAAGTTAAAAGTATAGGAGAATGGGCTTTTGCTGATTGTGATATTTTAAAGAGTATAACAATACCTAATAATGTTACTAGTATAGGAGATATTGCTTTTGCCAATTGTACTAGCTTAGAGCATATATCAATACCTAATAGTGTTAAAAGTATAGGAAGTTTAGCTTTTAATAGATGTGAGAACTTAGAGAGTATAGTAATTCCAGATAGTGTTAAATTTATAGGCAATTTTGCTTTTGGTAGTTGTACTAGCTTAAAAAGTGTAGTGATACCAAATAGTTTTTCTACTATAGCAGATGGGGTTTTTCATAGTTGTACTAGCCTAGAGAGTATAGCAATACCATCTAGTATTATTGATATAGGAGATTCTGCTTTTTTTAATTGCACTAGCTTAAAAGACGTATATTATACTAGTATTGTAGGTCGCTGGAATGATATAAATATACAAACGTGTAACGATGACTTACTAAATGCAACTATTCACTATAAATCATCTATGCCAAAAATTACAACTATAACATCACAATCTATAACTAGTACTAAGTCACCATATTTTACCCCTGAAAAAATATTTGTGCCACTTAGGGCAATAAGTAAGGCATTATCTCTATAATTTGATTGGAATAATAATACTCAAACTATAATGCTTAGTTCTTAATAGATTATTGAATAAATATATCAAATAAACCTAAAGTCAAAAGCAATAATATTGTAATATGTTAGATTAACCCTTATTATGTAACAAATTAACAAGTTAAACTAAATAACACCACAGTTATTTATCCTTTTTTTGGCATTATATCAAATATTAGATATAATATATAACAAAGCCTTGTTTGAATTTAATGTTCAACAAGGCTTTGTTATTTTTAAAATTATTGAGTATATATATCATTGACAAAAGCGTAATAATATTATATAATATTGATATATAAAAAAGCCTCTAGGTGGTCGAACACCTAAAGGAAAAAGCTAATAATATTGTAATATGTTAGCTTAACCCTTATTATGTAACAAATTAATAAGTTAAACTAAATAACACCACAGTTATTTATCCTTTTTTTTGGCATTAGCTCGAACTGTTTCTACTAAAGTTAGTATCATCAGAACTAGTGCTAATATTTCAAAATCAGACATAGCCTCACCCCCTTTACTTTGTACTGGGGGTTAAGCTAACTGCAAAATTAATGCTTTGTCGTATTTTAACATAAAATATTAAATATTTCAACTATTTTATTATTTCTAAAAATTATTACTAGTTTACAAGCCGTTAGTTTTAGTTTAAAATATATTGAGTAATAATTAAAATTAAAATTGTTTTGGAGGAAAATATTTTGAGTAAAGATAGAGAAGAAATAAAAGTATCGGACGAGGAGCTTTTAATACAAAAGAATTATATAGAGAAGATAAGGGAAATAAATAGAGAGTTTGAGGAGAAGAACGGTAGGAAAAAGAGTATGTATATAGCTACATTTGGATGCCAAATGAACGCACGTGACTCTGAAAAAATAGATGGTATGCTTAAAGATATGGGCTACGTAAACTCTCCAGAAGAAACTACAGCCGATTTTGTTATATATAATACGTGTTGCGTAAGAGAGAATGCCGAGAATAAAGTGTATGGAAATTTAGGATACTTGAAGAAAGCTAAAGAGAAAAACCCACATTTAAAAATAGCCCTGTGCGGTTGTATGATGCAACAAGATATAGTAATAGAGACTATTAAGAAGACATATAGACACGTTGATATAGTTTTTGGGACTTTTAACTTGTATAAATTCCCAGAGCTAGTGCACACAAACCTTGAAACAAACGGCGCTATTTTTGACATATGGAAAGAACATAAAGAAATAATAGAAGACTTGCCGAGTATAAGAAAATTTAACTTTAAAGCAAGCGTTAATATTATGTTTGGGTGTAATAATTTTTGTACTTATTGTATAGTACCATACGTTAGAGGGAGAGAGAGGAGTCGTAAGAGCGAAGACATAATAAAAGAAATAAAAGAACTTGTAGCAGACGGAGTGCTGGAGATAACTCTACTTGGGCAAAACGTAAACTCTTACGGAAAGGGTCTTGAAGAAGATATAGACTTTGCTAAACTTCTAAGACTAGTAAACGAAGTAGAGGGGCTAGAACGTATAAGATTTATGACGAGCCACCCAAAAGATATATCAGACGATTTGATATATGCTATGAGAGATTGCGAAAAAGTATGTAATCATATACACTTGCCATTTCAAGCAGGTAATGATGAAATAATCAAGAAAATGAATAGACACTATACTAGAGCTAGCTACTTAGAGTCTATAAAAAAATTTAAACAAGAGATACCAGATATAGCAATCACAACGGATATAATAGTAGGTTTTCCAGGAGAGACACTAGAACAAGTACAAGATACAATAGATATTATAAAAAAAGTAAGATATAGTAGTGCATTTACGTTTATATATTCAAAACGAACAGGGACA
>JAWXUY010000045.1:0-10729 GCA_044425885.1 bacterium
CATTTTTGCAACGAATGGGCGAGCGTACAGGTTGGTTTGAGCAGGAGCTTATAAGCGATATGGTAGCGATATCGGAGTCTACTCCTGGACCAATAGGGGTTAATATGGCTACTTACGTAGGGTATAATATAGCAGGAATTTTTGGTGGAATTGTGGCTAGTCTGGCAGAAGTTTTGCCGTCTATAATAATAGTGACTATATTCGCACAATCATTAAAAACACTTACGCAAAATAAGTACTATAATAACGCCTTTTATGGAATGCGACCAGCAGTAACAGGATTAATAGCATACGCAGGACTAAGTGTAATAGAGATGGCAATATTAAATACAAACTTATATAGTATGACGGGGGAAGTAATAGACCTAATAGACGTAAAAAAGCTTGTATATTTTGCAATAGTATTTATAGCTATTAAAAAATATAAGAAACACCCAGTGTTTTACATAGGGGTTTCGGCAATAATAGGTATAGCACTAGGCTTTTAAAAATTAAATAAAAAAAATATATTTATTAGCATATAAATATATTTTTTTTAAAATTATTATTTTTTAGTTATCTATATCTCTATTTCTATCTCTGTTGTTATAATTATTATTATTATTATCTCGATTATTATTTATGTTGTTTTGATTATTATTATTATTATTATCACGTCTGTAATTATTATTGTAGTTATTATAATCGTTGTTGTTGTCTCGATTATTAAAATTTATGCGATTATTATTATTCATAGAGATTAACTTGTTAGGATATCTTCTTTTTTCTATAAAGTTTTTGCCTACGTTGTATAATATAGGAGCAGATATTAGTAGTGCTAAAATTGCAATTATTAGATATTTAAATATCTTTTGAAAACCTGATTTTAAATCCGATATAAGCTGTTCTCTTATTAAAATAGTTTCAGGTACTAAGTCCATCGACTCAGTAGCGATTAACTCGACAGAGCCTAATAACAAATCATTTAAATAAAAATCTAAAGTACCAACGCTATCCCCTACATAAACTGGAGCAGTCATAGGGTTTTCAATATTAGAAACTTGCTTAATAGCAGACTTGCTTATTATACTAGGTAGTTTCACAGAGATATTTCTTTCAGCAGATATATATATATCCCCTAGTTCAGCGTATTTATCCTCACTATACCCTTGAATAACATTTACTTTGGCTTTATACTCTGATTTATCAAATAGAGTTGTATTTGAATATAAAGAGAAGCCATACTCAAAAAGAGCTTTAGAATCTATATAAGTATTAAATCCAGAGTTTTCCATTACTACACATATTAAATTTACGCCATCTTTTTCAGCATAAGAAACAAGAGTATTACCAGCTTGAGAAGTATAACCAGTTTTACCACCAATGGCATACTCATAATAATAAGGAGAAGAAGTAGAAATAAATTTGTTAGAGTTATGAAGAAAACGCTGTTCATCTACGATATTAGTAACAGGAATAGTGTAAGAGGCAGTTCCCATAATTTGTTTAAATACATCGTTAGAGAGAGCTTCTTTAAATAATAAACTCATATCATAAGGAGTAGTGTAATGGTCATCATCATGGAAACCATGAGGGTTAGCAAAATGAGTATTAGTAGCACCAAGCTCGTAAGCACGTCTATTCATCATAGATACAAAATTATCTACAGTGCTTCCTATATTTTCAGCCACTGCCATACTAACTTCGTTGGCAGAAGCTAATAAAATACCATGTAGAGCATCTTCGACAGTGATAGTTTCATTTAGACGCATACCTATATGACTACTACCAGCACCAATATTAAAAGCTTCGGCAGTATGAGTGATAGTGTCAGACATATCTTTATTTTCGATAGTTAAGAGAGCAGTTAGGACTTTAGTAGTGCTTGCAGGATAAACTTTTCTATCTTTATTTTTTTCATATAGAATAATTCCAGTATCGGCATCTACTAAAATAGCAGAGCCAGCTACTAAATTAAGAGGGTCATTAGGGTCTACTATTTCTTCTTCTAGAGGTTCTTCTTCGACTTCATCTTGAGGAGAAGAATTAGAGGTTAATGTTTGATCCTCTGTAGTTTGATCCTCTGTAGTTTGATTCTCTAGAGTTTGATCTTGTGTAGTTTGTTCAGGTGTGGAATTTTCTAAATTATTTGCAAAAATATAAAATATACTAGAATTTAATAAAAATATAGTATATAATAAAGTCAGACAAATAAAATTTTTAGTAATGCTAAGCTTTTTCATGGTTAATACCTTTCTGTATGATAATATAAATAGGGAAGATGTGATAATTGTATAGATTATATTAAATTATTAAAATTTTTGGTGTCTATATTATATAATAGTTTTAAATTAAATACAATAATTAAATTAAAAATTTAAATAAAATTTAAATATAGGGTGAGTTTTGAATGGGTAAAGATGTAAGAGTAATGATATTGCTGGTGATAATGAGCTTAGGGCTTAACTATTTGTATATATCAAATAGGAATAGTAACGCCGAGATTGTTTTTTCTGATAACATAGAGAGAGTGGACTATTTAGAAGATTCATCATCTCAAGAAACTATTGAAAATATAATTGAAAATACAAGTGAAAATATAAGTGAAAATATAAGTGAAAAGACACCCCAAAATATAACCACCACAATAGATACAACTCAAGAAGCTACAGTAATAGTTCAAGATAATAATAATAATAATAAAATAAATATAAATACTGCTACATTAAAAGAGCTTATAACGCTTCCTTCAATAGGTGAAGCTTTAGGGCAAAGAATAATAGATTATAGAACAAATATAGCTTATTTTGGTGATATAATAGAGATTATAAACGTCAGTGGTATAGGGGAAAAGACGTTTGAAAATATAAAAGATTTTATAAGTATTGACTAGTTAAATATTTTTTATAAAATAAATAAAATAAATAAAATAAAAAGTTTAAAAGGAGATATAAAAAATATATGAATAAAAAAATTTTAGTTGTTGACGATGAAAAACTAATTGTAAAGGGTATTAAATTCAGCTTAGAACAAGAGGGTATGAAGATAGACGTTGCTTATGACGGTGAAGAAGCGCTTCTTTTGGCACAAAAAAATCCATATGATTTAATATTACTAGATGTGATGTTGCCAAAAATAGAAGGTCTACTTGTTTGCCAAATGATAAGAGAATTTTCGGATATACCTATTATAATGATAAGTGCAAAAGGTGAAGACATGGATAAAATAATGGGGTTAGAATATGGAGCTGATGACTATATTACTAAGCCTTTTAATATACTAGAGGTTAAAGCACGTATTAAGGCTATACTAAGAAGAAGAAATCAAAATGATGATGAAGCTAAAATAGTAAGTAATATTATAAAGATAAAAAGTATAGAAATAAATACGGACTCAAGAAGAACGTTTATTAATAATAAAGAAGTAAACTTGACGGCTAAAGAATTTGATATATTAGAGCTTCTTATGAAAAACTTAGGGAGAGTGTATAGTAGAGAATTACTTCTTGGAGAAATTTGGGGAAGTAGCTCACCAGCAGAGGCAAGAGGGGTAGACGTTCACGTTAGAAGACTAAGAGAGAAGATAGAAAAAAATCCAAGTGACCCACAATATATTCACACTAAATGGGGGGTTGGTTATTATTTCAAGTAATTTAAATAATAATAATATTAATCCAAACTCTAATAATAAAAGTTTTAATAGTTTTAGATGGTATCATTCAGAAGACGAATTTAAATGGTATCAAAGTATTAGGACTAAATTATTTATATGCTTTTTTTGTATAACTTTTATACCGTTGATACTTTTTGCTTTTACTATGAAAAATACTCTACACCAGTATTTTAAAAGTATTGCACAGCAGGATTTATTATATCAAGCGAGTAAAATAGCTATTATGATAGAGGAGGGCGAGTATTTAGAAAGCGCTAGTAAGCTTGCATTGCTAGACCAAGAATTATTAAATAAAAGTGCTGAAGAAAATTTCAGAATATTAATTTTTGATGAACAAAGTGTTGTGCTACATGATTCTAATTTAATTCAAAGCGGTAAAACTGTAATACTTCCAGAAGTTATAAATACGCTACAAGGTCAAAATGGAACAACTTTTGACGAAAAGCAAAATACTATTTATGCTTCTAGCTATATAGGAGTATCTAAAGAAGATACGATAGGGGCAGTTCTTTTAGTATCTTCTTTTGGGTCTACCCAAAATCTAATAGATGATATAAGCCAAAAATGGATGTTATTAACAACTATTGTTAGTATTATAACAGGTATATTTATATTTTTTGCGTCACAAGTAGTTATAAGTCCGATAAATCAAATATTAAAGAGTATAAAAGAAATAGGTAGTGGGCAGTTGCATCAGAGAGTAAAAATTACAGGAAATAACGAGATAGCCCAACTAGGAAAGGCTTTTAACGAGATGACAGAAACGCTTGAGCAAATAGAAAACTCAAGGCAAGAGTTTGTTTCAAACGTATCGCATGAGCTTAAAACACCTCTAAGCTCTATAAAAGTTTTATCGGACTCTATATTATTACAAGATGATATGCCACAGCAAATGTATATAGAGTTTCTACAGGATATTACTTCGGAAGTAGACCGAATGACAGATATAGTAAATAGCTTATTATCGCTTGTTAAATTAGATCATGGCGAGGCAGAGAGAGCATTAATAATAAATGAGATAGATTTAACCAAGCTACTAGAAGATATAACAAAAAGGTTAACTCCTTTAGCAGAACAAAAGGGAGTAGGTTTGGTTTGCGACTACCTAAAGCCTCTAGTTGTAGAAGCAGATGATATGAAGTTAAGTTTGGCGATATCTAATATAATAGAAAATGCCATAAAATACACGAAAGAAGGAAGTGTAAGCGTAATACTAGATGGAGACCATCAAAATGCTTTTATAACGATTATAGACACTGGAATAGGTATAAACGAAGAAGAACAATCTAAAATCTTTAATAGATTTTATAGAGTAGATAAGACAAGGAATAGAGATACAGGTGGGACAGGATTAGGACTATCAATAACTCATTCTACTATAATGCTTCACAAAGGAAGCATAAAGATATCTAGCAAAGAAGAAGAAGGTTCTACTTTTGTAGTAAGAGTACCTATAAAATCTAGTATTAATAACAATAAAGACTTAGAGAATATTTGAGGTATGTGTTATGAAGAATAATAAAAAAATTCTAATTGCGGGGACGGGACTTGTGATAGGGATAATAATAATTATAAGTGTTGTTTTTATGCTTAATAGTGATTATAGTACAGGCAATACGAACAATATCAAGATTTATTATTTAGACAGGGTGCATAATGTTCTAAATTATGAAGACATATTTTTAGATGCTAATGATTTTGATATTATAAATAAAATTTTTAATCAAATAAAGGCAATGCCCAAAACAGCAGGTTTAACCAGTCCCATACCAAGCGATATAACTCTTTTAGATTATAATTTAGATTCATATATATTAGACCTGAATTTATCCCAAGATTATAATTTATTATCTAATATAGATAAAATATTTTTAAAAAGTAGTTTAGTATGGACTTATACGAATAATCCAGTTTTAAATATAAGCGGAGTTAGAGTAGTAGTTAATGGACAAGAAATATTAACCAGCTTTGGAGAGAAAGTAGGGATTTTATCGACGGAGAATATAGTTATAAATCCGAGTATATCACCAGAGAAATTAACGATAAGTCAAGCACTTATATACTTTGGAGATGAATGCTTAGATAAATTAATAGCAGAGAATAAGTTACTACAAGTTAAGCAGAGCCAGACTATAGAGTATCAAATAGTAGAGAAGCTTATTTCAGGACCAGATTCAGCACAACAAGTAAGGACAGTGCCAGCTAACACAAAAATTAAGAATATAAAAACAGAAGATGGTATTTGCTATGTAGATTTAAGCTCAGATTTTTTAGCGAGAAATACGCTTATGGTGACAGAGGAAGTTGTGATATACTCGATAGTAAACTCGTTAGTGGAGCTTGAAGAAATAAATAAAGTTCAGTTTTTGATAGAAGGCAAAAAAGTGGATACGTATGGGGCGAGCCTAGATATAAGTAGTCCACTTGACAAGAATGAAAGTATAATACAAGAAAAGATTTAATAATAAAATTTATAAGAAAAAATAAAAAATAAAAAATAAAGGTATTTAGAATAGATTTATGAAAAGACCGAGTTTGTATTTATTTGTGTTGGTTATATTTGGAATACTGTTAGGACATAGCTTATTTAATAATTTTTGGGTGATGGGAGCTTGTAGTGGACTAGGCTTAATTTTGGTTTTGGTTTTTGGCTATAGACGTTATAAGAATAATTTGCTTATAGAGAAAGATGATGTTAATAATAAAATATTTAGAGTAATTATGACGGTATCTTGTTTGGTGAGCGTATTTTGTTGCTTGAAGGCGGTTTATATTAATTATGAATATAGTGAGCGTAGCGATAATAATAAATTTATTAAAAATATAATAGATAATAATAATAATATATATATGCAAGGAATTGTAACAGACATAGGGTCTACGACTACAAATAATTTAAAGCTTGTTGTTGAGTCTAGTAGCGTAAATAGGGAAGAATTTAATAAAAAGATTTTAGTATATGTAAACTTGGGGTACTTGGAGCATTACGCAGAGAAGTATATGCAAGAGTATCTACAAGAGAGTATAGAGGGCTATATGCCAGACTATAAGAATTATTATTATCTTGACGAGAATACAGAGAGTGAGATACCGATTGATTTAAGAGAGCATATTATAAATTATATAAAAGAAAATGCTGATATAAATAATATGCCAGATATTTTGGGCTATGTAAGAGAATACGCATTGAGATATATTAAAGTCGGAGATTATATTAGTTTGAAAGGCTCACTTGATTTTGCTGGCATACAAAAAAATCCAAACGCCTATGATGAAGAACTTGTTTTTGTAGTTAATAATATTTATTGCAAGATGTATGCTAATAGGTTTGAAATACTGGAAAACAACGGATTTTTAAATAATTTTTTAAGTTATACAGCTTTAATTAGGCAAAATATTTTTGATATTTATGACCAAATTCTACCGCCTACTGAAAGCAGTATTTTAAAAGCTATGCTTATAGGTGATAAGCAGTTTTTAGAAGATGACACAACAAGTCTTTATCAAGAGGCAGGCATCTATCACATATTAGCTATTTCAGGTCTTCATATAGGGTGTCTAGCGGGCATTTTGACCAAAATACTTGAAAGGTTTCATAAAGTATATGGTAAGCTATTAGTTATTTTGATTTTGATATTTTATTGTGTTATAGCAGGTGGAAGTATCTCGACCGTCAGGGCTACTCTTATGTACACGATGGCAATACTCGGAAACGTATTTTTTAAAAATGATGATTTTTTATCTTGTATTTGTATTTCGGGTGTTATATTATTAGTTATAAATCCATTTTATTTATTTGATATAGGGTTTTTATACTCGTTTGTAGCGGTTATTTGTATAGCGATGGTAGGGAGTAGAATAGCTAAAGTGTATGAGCTAAATAAATTTATTGCTACTCTTTTGGTTTCGTTTTTTGTTTGCATAAGCCTAAAGCCCATTACGGCTTATTATTTTTATAATTTGCAATTATATGATATGTTTTTAAATATTATTATATTGCCGTTTATGTCTTTGGTGGTGTTTATCGGATTTGTAGCTACTATTATAGGTGCTTTTAATATTTATTTAGCAGAGTTTTTTATTGGAACGGTTTATTATATTTTAAAGCTTTTTACTTATTTGGCTACGTTTGTTACTAATCTAAAATTTAACTCGATAGTAGTTGGTAGACCGAGTTTTTTATTTATGTTTAGTTTTTATTTAGTGCTTGTTTTAATAGCTTTTGCGTTTTATGATAAGTATAAAGTAAAAAAGAGGCTTAAATATATAAATATAGGTTTACTTGTTTTTGTAGTAAGTATGATTATATGTGTTATGCCTAAAAAATCTCTTACTATTACAGTTTTGGATATAGGACAAGGGGATAGTATAGTAGGGAGTTGTAGTGCTGGCGACTTTTTAATAGATGGTGGAGGTGAGAGGTACTCTAACACTGGAGATTATATAGTACTGCCATATTTAAGGAGTCAAGGTATTAATAAGCTAGAGTTTGTATTTATTTCACACGAGGACACAGACCACATAAAGGGAATATTAGAAATAATAGGTGATATAGAGATAGAGTATATATTTTTACCCAAAACTACTCCGAGAGAGTCAAATTTTATAGAGCTTATGAATTTAGCAGAAGAATATAATATAGAGGTATATTTTTTAGATAAAGGAGACGTGGTGTACTTGGGAGAAGATTTAAGAGTAGAGGTGATATATCCATATGAAGTAGATGATTTTTATAGAGTTGGAGCTAACAATAATTCGCTTGTATTTAAGCTTTTTTATGAGGATACGTCGATGTTATTTACTGGTGATATAGAAGCGACAGTAGAGAAATTTTTGGTAAGTAGTCTAGGTGATGATTTAAACGCAGATATATTAAAAGTAGGGCATCATGGCTCTAAGACTTCTACAAGTCAAGAGTTTTTAGAGGCTGTAGACCCCCAGATAGCTTTAATTTCGTGTAAGCTAAATAATATTTATAATCATCCGAGTGAAGAAGTAATAGAGAGGTTAGAAGGCAATTTAACCCATGTATACAGAACTGATTTACAAAATGCTATAATTTTGGAAATTAAAGATAATAATATAAGAGTTAAAACGTTAAATTAATATTAAAAAATAAATAAAAAATAAATAAAATATAAATAAAATATAAATAAAATATAAATAAAATATAAATAAAATATAAAGGGAAATAATTTTATGAAAAATATCAAAAAGCATATTAAAGAAAACTCTTTCTCAAAAGTTTATCTTGTTTTCGGAAAAGAAGAATTTTTTAAAAATAATATTCTAAATTTATTAACAAGCAATATCCTACAGTCTAACGGTCTAGAGATGATGAATACTTCTATTTTTGATGATTTTAATAATTTTAATAATAATAAATTAGAAGTGCAAGATATTATTAATACCTGCAATACACCTCCTTTTATGAGTGATAAGCGAATTGTTATTATAAAAAATTTGGGATTATTTAAAGATGATAAAAAAAGCTTTTGTGATGTACTAGGCGATTATATAAAAGATTTACCTGAGTTTTGTATTTTGATTATACTAGAGGCTAGTATTAATAAAACAAGAAAGCTTTATAAACAAATAAATAAAATAGGTTCTTGTCATGATGTAGATGAAGCTACAGAAAATGACATAGCTAAGTATATTATAAGTGTTGCGAAGAAAAGTAATACTTATATAGACCTAAATACGGCTATGTATTTAATTTCTTATTTGGGGTTAAATATAAATCTTATTTTGAGTGAGTTAGATAAGCTGATATTTTACTTGAAAGATAGTGGTGATAGTGGTGATAATAATAATAATAGAGTGATAGATATAAATATTATTAATAATATTTGTGCAAAATCGGTAGAGACACAAGTATTTGAGCTCGTGGACTGTATTGCAAATAAAAATTTAAATACTATTATAGAAATATACAGGAATTTATTGTATAATAAAGTTACGCCTTATAATATATTAGCTATGATAGCTTGGCAATTTAGAGTTATATTAAAAGTTAAAAATGCAAGCTCTAGTAATCCAAACCAAATAGCTAAAGAATTAAATATGAGCTGGTATCCAGTTAAGAAAGCTTTAACGCAAGTGAAGTATTTTAGCAATACTCAACTCATTAATGCTCTAAATGATTGTTTGCAGACCGATTTAAATATAAAAACTGGTCTAGCACATCCAGAGCTTGCGGTAGAGATGTTAATGATAAAGTATGCTAAATAATAATTTAATAATAATCTAATCTAAAGGGGGAATTTTATATATGATTACTATGTATATGTCTAGTAAAGATGAGTTTCAAGTAATATCAGATATATCAGAGATAGAGAAAAAGGCAAGTAATACAAACGGCTCTTGGATTAATATGGTAAACCCTACCCGAAGCGAGGTAAATAAAATTTCAGAGTTATTTAATATAGACCCAGACTTTTTAAATGCCGCTTTAGACGAAGAAGAACGTTCAAGGATAGAGCTAGATGACATTAATAATCATCATTTGATATTAGTAGATACGCCACATGTAATAAAAGACTCAGAAAGTCGAGTATATGAGACTATACCTATAGGAATTATAGCAACAGAAACCAATATTATAACAATTTGCCTAAAGCCAGCGCTTGTTCTAGAGCCTTTTACAAAAAATCTAATAAAAACTTTTCACACCTATAAGAAGTCTAGGTTTATACTACAGATTTTATACAAAAATGCCTCTATTTATTTATATTTTCTTAAAGTTATAGACAAGCAGAGTGAAATAATAGAGAGTGAGCTTGAGAAGTTTATGAGAAATAAGGAGCTTATGCATTTATTAACTCTTGAAAAGAGTTTAGTATATTTCTCTACTTCCCTTAAGTCAAACGCTTTAGTATTAGAGAGACTATCAAGGCATGATTTTATAAAGCAGTATGACGAAGATTTAGAGCTTTTAGAAGATACTATTATAGAAAATAAGCAGGCGATAGAGATGGCTAAAATTTATACTAATATATTAGCAGGTACTAGAGATGCCTTTGCGTCTATAATATCTAATAATCTAAATATAGTAATGAAAAGGCTTACGTCTATT
>JAWXUY010000046.1:0-10671 GCA_044425885.1 bacterium
TAGGTGGTTAGGTGTAGTTTAATTTTGTTATAAATAGCATAAAATATAATTTATTAAAAAAAACTTGTAAAGACAATAAAAAAGTTATATAATATAAAAAAATAATATAATATAATTTCAATCGGAGGATATATATCAATGAGTTATAAAAACGAGTTTATTAAATTTATGTGTGAATCAGGAGTTTTAATTTTTGGTGACTTTGTTACTAAAAGCGGAAGAAATACTCCTTACTTTGTAAATACAGGCAATTATAATACAGGCGAGCAAATTAACAAGCTAGGTTATTTTTATGCAAAGTGTATACAGGAAAATAATTTAGATGCCAATATTTTATATGGTCCAGCCTACAAAGGAATACCTTTATGCGTTACAGTAGCATCTTCACTTTATCAAGATTATAACAAAAATGTAAATTATTGTTTTAATAGAAAAGAAGCTAAAGACCATGGTGAGGGCGGAACTATAATAGGGTACTCTTTAAAAGATGGAGATGAACTAACTGTAATAGAAGACGTAATAACAGCTGGAACTGCTATAAGAGAAAGTTTAACTATTTTAGATGCAGTAGCAAAAGTAAAGATAAAATCGGTTATAATATCAGTAGATAGAATGGAAAAGGGCAATAACGAGAAATCGGCTATTCAAGAGGTTTACGAGGAATTTGGAATAAAAGTATATCCGATAGTAACTATAAATGATATAATAGAAGCTATAAAATCAAACGTGATAGAGGGACAAGAATATTTAGACAAGATGATAGCTTATAGAGAGCAATATGGCATAAAATAAAATATTTTAGAGAGAGAATTTTGGAGAATTTATTTATGAAAAATATAACGCTTATGACGGATCTTTATCAGCTAACAATGATGCAAGGATATTTTGAAAACAATATGACTAATAAAATAGCAGTATTTGATATGTTTTATAGAAAAAATCCGTCTAATAATGGATATGCAATAGCTTGTGGACTTGAACAAGTAGTGGAATATATAAAAAATATAAAATTTACAAAAGAAGATATTAGTTATCTAAAAGATTTAAACTTATTTACACAAGATTTTCTAGATTATTTAAAAGATTTTTATTTTAGTGGTGATATATTTGCGATACCAGAAGGGACTGTAATTTTCCCGAATGAGCCGATTTTAAGGGTAAAAGCGCCACTAATGGAAGCACAATTTATAGAAACGACTGTGTTAAATATAATAAATCATCAAAGCTTAATAGCTACTAAATCATCGAGAGTGGCTTGGAGCGCAGAGGGAGATTCTGTAATGGAGTTTGGACTTAGGAGAGCGCAAGCACCAGATGCAGGGATTTATGGGTCAAGAGCATCTATTATAGGGGGCTGTAGTTCTACAAGTAATGTGATAGCGGGTAAGATGTTTAATATACCAGTATCGGGAACGCATGCTCATAGTTGGATTATGAGTTTTGAAGATGAGTTAACTGCTTTTAGAAAATATGCAGAGATATTTCCTAATAAGTGTATTTTACTAGTAGATACGTATAATACTCTTAATAGTGGAGTCCCTAACGCTATAAAAGTATTTAAAGAGATGTGTGCTAATAATATAAAATTGCAAAATTATGGAATAAGACTAGATAGCGGAGATTTGTCATATATATCGGATAAAGCAAGGGTAATGCTAGACGAGGCAGGGTTTAGAGATGCGCTTATAGTGGCATCTAGTGATTTAGACGAGTATTTAATTTCTTCGTTAAAGCAACAAGGGACTAAAATTAACGTTTGGGGAGTAGGGACTAATCTCATAACGTCTAGCGATTGTCCAGCGTTTGGGGGAGTATATAAACTGGTAGCAGAAGAACTAGATGGAGAATATATATCTAAAATAAAGATATCTGAAAATCCAGTAAAGGTGACTAATCCAGGATATAAGAAGGTTTTTAGGATATATGACAAAGAAACGGACAAGATAAAAGCAGACTTAATTTGTTTAGATTATGAGAAGATAGATGAGAGCGAAGATTTAACGATTTTTCATCCAGTAGATACGTGGAAGAAAATGATGCTTAAAGCAGGTGAGTATTACATAAAAGAGTTGCTAGAGCCAGTATTTATAAAAGGTGAGTGCGTGCATAAGAGTAGAGAAGTGCTAGAAATAAAAGAGTATTGTGATAAGCAGAAGAATTCACTCTGGAAACAGCATAGAAGATTAATAAATCCGCATATTTTACCAGTAGACTTATCTCTGGATTTATATAATCTAAAAAAGAATTTAATAAACAAATAAAATAAATATAAAAATTTTAATAAAAATAAACTAAAAATAAACCTAGAATAAAATTTCCTTTAATTGTGTATATTAGTTATATAAGGAAATAAAATAAAATAAAATAAAATAAAATAAATAAAATAAATTCTAGGAGGTTTATTTTTATGGAAAATATATTCACGAAATCAAAAAAAAACAAAGATATTGACTTAGAAATACAAGAAATTTTGAAAAATATTCAAGAAATAAAAGCACGTCTAGATTATGCCGAGCTATGTCTTAATTTCACAAGTGATGATCTTTTAATAGATAGTATTATATACGAGATAATGTCACTCCAAAAGAAGTATGCTTATTATTTTAGACAGATAAAAAAAAAGGGTTTTGTTATAGAAAACTTAGATATTTTACAAAAATTTCCAGTATCTTAACTGTCTTAAATTAAGTGTTATAATTAAAATTTAAAGGATTACCAATATTGATGAGCCAAGAGCAAAAGTTCCAAGAAAATTTAACAAAAAAACAAGAAATAAAAAAATTTAGTCAAAAACTAGATGAAAATTTGGTGAATAAAGAATTTTTTTTATTAAAAAATAATTTTAAATCTCTACAGGATATTAAAATATATTGCAAAATAATAGATAACGTAGGTTATGTTATTATTCCTTTAGAAGAATCTAAATCTTATAAAGAACTTTTTAAAGAAGCTACTTATATATTAGAAGTACTACAAAAAAAGCAAAAGCTAAATAGTATTATTTTGGTTAAAATGTTGGTTGGTTATAATTTAGTAGGTGAAGAACTTATTTATTTAAATCAACAGCTCATATTTGACTCCAAAGTTATTAGCTTGGTCTGGGGTATAAATGTTTCAGATAAGAATATTATAACAAAGTCTAATCAGCCTAAAAAGTTTATGGGTATAGAAAATATAGTAAAGAGTAGCTTAAATAACGAGCTATACGTAGAAACAAAAAAAGACAAAAAAATTAAAAAGCTTGCTATATTATCAACCAATACTTCTTATACTTATTTAGTTATATATATATTAGCTTTGATTTTTGGACTAGTATATGACACCAAAGATACTTATATTTTAAACTTTGGTTTATCCCCTACTCTAATACAAGATGGGCAGTATTATAGGCTTTTTACAGCTATGTTCCTACATACAAATTTAACTCATTTATTATCTAACGGTTTATCTTTGTATATATTTGGAACAAGAGTAGAAAAATTTTTAGGTAAACAATTTTTTTTAATAGTGTATATATTCGGTGGTATTATAGGCTCTATCGCAAGTGTAGCCTTTACGCAGGCAATATCTATAGGGGCAAGCGGAGCTATATATGCACTAGAAGGTGCTACTTTTTATTTTATAGCAAAAAATAAAGTAGCTCTAGATGGAATTAATTTTCACTTAATGTTTATATTAACTATATTTGGACTAGCTATAGGATTTACTGAAAGTAACGTAGATGTAGCGGGGCATATAGGAGGTTTTTTAGCAGGTATAATAATGTGTGCCTTTTATAATATAGGCTACAAAAAGAAGTATATAAAAAGATATAAAATATAAAACTGCACTTATTTTAATAGTTTTTATTAAAGTATAGTGCAGTTTTATATTTTATTATAAATCTAATGTTTTATATAAACAATCTCTTAATATTTCAGCAGAAGTGAGAGGGGCAACTCTTGAAGGCAGGCTAGGGCAGTAAAGAGCATTTAACCCAAGCTCACGTGCAAGAGTATAGTCAACGCCCCCCGGAGAAGTAGCTAAGTCTATTATAACGCTATTTTTATTTATATATTTTAAATTATGTTTGTTTAAAACTAAATCTGGTATAGTATTAAATATAAAGTCAAAGTTATATAAATAATTATTTAAGTCTTTTATATGAATGTCTTTTAGGCTAGACGTTTTTATATAACCTAAATCGGTTGTATTTCTGTAAGTAGCGCTTACTTCAGCGCCTAAATTTTTAAGCGTATTAGCCAGCACTTTACCACATCTACCATAACCAAGCACTAAGCATTTGCTATTAAAAAGAGTTTTAGGGCTTTCTTGCATAGCTATCTGAATAGCACCTTCAGCAGTGGGTATAGCATTTAATATAGCGATTTGTTCATCTTGAAAGAAGTCGATGACTTTAATATTAAACTTCTCACAGAGGCTGATAGTATTTTTGTCGATAAGTCCACCAGCTAATATTTTTATATTATTTTTGTTTAGAACATCAAGTATAGAAGTGGTGCTTAACCTAAAAGGTATAGGAGTTATAAGTATATTTATATTATTATTTATATTATTATTTATATTATTTATATTATTTATATTATTTATATTATTTATATTAAAAATCTCAACGCCATAGCCATCATCTAAAAGTAGTTTGCTTAAAAATTTATATCTAGCATCTTTTATAGTTTTAGTTTTAGTTTTAGTTTTAGTTGTATTATCTTGTTCTAATTCAGTCAAAAATCCAAATTTCATACTATTCTAAAAGCTCCCTTCGATATGCAATTGCAATATAATAATTTATTATATTATATGCTCTAACGTATGATTTAGATTATAAAAATTATAAAAATTATAAAAGTGTCATACCGATGAGTATATTTATAATATTAATTACAATACCAAAGTTTAAAAATAAATTTAATATTAAGTACACATATAAAATAGGGTGTACTTTATTATTGAAATTATCATCTTTATGATTCTCAAAATTATCAAAATTCTCAAGGTTATTATTTAAGCTTTTATTCTTGATAACCAAAAATATAAATAATAGTATAGTCACACTAGTAAAAAATATAGAAAAAATTCCCCATGTTAAAGCCTCGTCTGGAACTTTTTCTTCCGCCGTTTTATAAATAACGCACAAACACCATATTTTAAAAAATTTAAGTAGCTTTAATGGGATAGCAATAACAGCCAACAATAAAATAATATAAGAGTATACGTTAATTATAAAATTGCTGTATATCCCAAATAGTCCAAGTTGATAGATAATATTAATATAATAAATATAACACATAGCAATAAATAAAATAAAATAAATAAATTTTAAGATTAATATGCGAGGAGTTGGGACGGGGATATTTAGCTCACAGTCATTGTATTTTTTAACAGCAAAAAAGTAGTAGCCTAGAGTACCAATAAAGCCATAATTAGTGATAAATAAATCGTATATACACCAGTAAGTGGGATTTTGTTCTCTTAACTGGGCATCATAATATATAGAATAAGCAGAGAAAAACTGTAAAATAATCATGCCGAGTAACATAATAAATAAAGCAGTTAAGAAGAAATTGCTTGTGTTTAAGGCGTTATTAACGTTGATATTATTAAACAAGCTTACGCTTAAATTCAAATTCAAATTTAAATGTGAAAGAGCCATAAATTTTTTTTACCTTTCTATTTTTATATCTAAAATTTTATATCTAAAATATTTTTTATATTATAACATATTATTAAAAAATATAATATACTAAAAAAAATGTTAGTGGGCAAGGGGTATGTGTTAATATATTAAGAAAGTATAGCATAAAAAATTACACTTTGCAATATACATGATTTTTGCAATCCAACTATTTATTATACATACAAAATTTATTTAATTACTCATAAACAGCTTGATTTTTATATCTTTAAAAGCTATAATTATCTTTAATATATAATATAAATAAATAAATAAAAAATAAATAACCCCACAAAAATAAACAACCCAACAGAAAGGATATATTTTACTTTATGATAAACATTACAAAAATTGACCCAGATTTTGAAATCTACAAGAATAATCATGTAATCGTTTGGGGAAGCGGTGAGACCATCTCAAGCATATTAGAGCTATTTGATTATTTTAATATCCCTATAGAAGCTATCTGTGAGGAGCACACTTTAAATATTAACACATCTCAACAACAAGACCATCAAAATCTTAAAGAGTGCTCGAATTATAAAGAGATACCTATTATAAGCTTAGATGAGCTAAAAGCTTTATATGCCCAAAACAACAATTTAACTATCCAAATCGCTATGGACTCTGTATTCGAAATACTCGTGATTGCTAAAATCCAAATGTTAGGCGTTAAAAACTACATATCTTCTCAAGAAGCTCTTAATTTTCTAGGTGCTTACAAAAAAGCCATTGAGATAAACAAAAATCCTTTACTAAATAATCCCTTAGTCATAAAAACTCTAAAAAACAGTCTAACCAAAGATTTAGAAGACAAGTCTATAGATTATATTAACAACGCCTCTACTTTATCCCCTCTACTCCTCTGTCTACCTCCTAAAACTGGTGACAACACTTTAGACAATACTTTTAAGTCTAAAAATATCCAGCATTATAATTATTGGCATACTCCTAAAGCTTTTAACCCTCAAAAAATAAATAACTCCAAAATAAAAATTATTACTTCGGTTAGAGAGCCTATCGCCCAAAACTTATCCTTATTTTATTCAACTCTATCGCTTTTAAACTACACGAACAATTCTTATTTAATAAAGCTCTTTGACAATAATCAATTTTTAACGCATGATAACAGAGATGCTCAAACGTTCTTTGATATATGGCTAGACGAAACCAATTATCTAAATTATGATAAGCTCGTATATTCAGATGAAAGCTCAGAATATAAATCTAAGTTCAACACAATACAATATTTTATACCTCAGTTTCAAAGCAACGTATTAGATATATTAGCTTATGATTTCGACAAAGAGAAAGGCTATAGTATTATAAAAAATAATATAAATAATATTAACCTAGAGATATTTGTGTACCAGCTTGAAAAGATGAACGATGCTAATCTAATCAAAGACTTAAATAACTGGTTAGATTTAAGTAGTAATAATAATGCTTTTGAGGAATGGCTTATAGGTAATGCTACTTCTAACAAATGGATAGCGGAGTCATATAGCCGAGCACAAAGAGAGCTTAAATTTTCTAAGAAATACTTTGAGAGATGCTTTAAAGAAGAATACGTAGAGCATTTTTACTTAGAGAGTGACATACAAAGCTTTAAGCAAAAATATAAAAATAATATTAAATAATTAAATAAAACTATAAATAAAACTATAAATAAAACTATAAATAAAATAAGGACTAATCGTTTTATTAGATTAGTCCCTTATTTATTTACTCGTCTATACTATCTGTATTATCTTCATCTATATTATATACACTATCTACACTATTTTCACTATCTTCATTATAATTATAAATACCTAAATATATACCAGAAAAAACATTTAAGAAAAACGCAAAGAAATATATATAAGTAACCATAAGCTGTATTTTGCTATTATTTTTTTTATAAGCCGTTGCTGAGCCTAAACCCAAATACAGCATAATAATAGCACTTATTATATTAATAAAATTTATTTCTATATCTAAATAAATAGTAGTTAAGACTGATGTTACTAATAATATTATCGTCGCTAACATAAACTTTTTATTAATATCTAAATTCAAAAATATCACCTCACTTATTTTAATTATTTAATTTAAGTCCTTGTTCAGCCTCATTTCCTCAAACCATTTTGCAGTTTTTGGGTCTAAGTTATCAAATAACGTATTATTTTTTACTGGCACTGCTTCTTGTATCCTTCTTTTTACTTTTTTGTTTGTATCTTTTACGTCTGCTTTAAGTTCCATAGCTGTGAGCCTATATGCGCCATTACCAAGTATTATAAGCTGTTCTAGCCTATCCGAAGTAGCTACTTTTACTATATATTCTTTTGCTAAATTATGACTTATTAGCTCTATGTAGGTATCAGCAGTTTCTGCCTCTTTTGTGTAAATAACATAAGTTCTGCCTACTTTTTCTTTATTACCTGTCCCACCTTTTAACAAGTGGGCATCAAAAACTATAATTAATTCAATTCCCTTTGCCCCTTGATAATTAGATAAAGTAGATATCAATTTATCTCTAGCATCTTCTAGAGACTTGTCTGCTATTTTTCTTAAATCGTCCCAAGCAAATATAATATTATAACCATCTACTAGTAAAAACTCGGTGCTCGGTGGTGGTTTTGGGGTGGTTTTATAATTTTGAGACTTTTTTTTAGATTTTTTTTTAGACCCTTTCATAATTATACACGATTATCCTATTCTAAAATAATTAATATTATATTATATTATTAATTTAAAAAATTTCTTTGTCTAACAACTTCATACATAAGTACTGCGCTCGCTACAGAAGCGTTTAAAGATTCTATATTGCCATACATTGGTATTTTAATAGTGTAGTCACTTTTTTCTCTTACCAGTCTGCTTACCCCTTCGCCCTCGTTACCTATTACTATTGCTAGAGGTCCTTTTAAATCCGCATTAAAATATTCAGTCCCTTTCATATGTGCGCAAGCAATCCAAATACCAGCTTTTTTGAGTTTTTCTATTTCATTCGAGATATTACTAACTCTCGCTACTGGCACGTGTTCTAAAGCTCCTGAAGCCGTTTTACTTACTATCGCTGTTAGTCCTACAGCACGTCTTTTAGGAATAATAACTCCGTGAGCGCCTGTAGCGTCAGCAGTCCTTATAATAGCTCCTAAATTATGTGGGTCTGAAATTTCATCTAATATAATTATAAAAGGGTCTTGTCCTAATTTTTTTGCTTTTTCTAGTATATCTTCTACGTCACAATATTCATGAGCTGGACATAGTGCTATTACCCCTTGTGGATTATTAGTTCTACGCATTTGCTCCATTTTGAGCTTATCTACTTCCTGCACTATAATCCCTTTTTCAATCGCTTTAGCCACGATCACTTTTAAAGTCCCCTCTACCTCCCCTTTTTTTACAAAGATTTTATCAATCGGTTTATCAAAGTTTAAAGCCTCCAGTACGCTATTTCTACCCTCTAATTGAAAGCCGTCATCTTCAAATTCTTCTCTAATAAACCTTTTTGAATTATTATTATTATTTTTACTACTACCATTTTTACTATAGCTATTCTTATTATAACTACTCTCGTTATTTAATTTATTTGATTTCTGTACGCTTCTTTTCGTATTTTTTTTAATATTTTTTAACTGCTTAGATTTTTTAATTTTCATATTTTTATTTATTCCTTTTCAATTTAATTTATTTTAATTTATTTTACTTTTATTTTGCTTTTATTTTTAATTTAATTTAATTTTTAATTTATTTAACACACTCTATACATATTATAAATAGCTCGTCTAACCTACTTATATTATTCTGTAAGTGTAGATAGCCAAACAGAGCCTCTAACCCTGTAGCATTCTTGTATTCAGCCATACTTGCGTTTTTAGCTTTTGTATTCGATTTCGCATTTCTTCCCCTTTTTAGTACGCCTACTTCTTCTTCTGTACATATCTCTATTAACTTATAGTACATAATAGATTGGCTTTTCGCATTTACTATGCTCTTAGATGCTTGGTGTAGTTTATTCGCTGATGTATTTGCTTTCTTTAACAAATAATCTCTTACGTATAAATCAAAAACTGAGTCGCCCATATACGCTAATGCAAGCGGTGAATATTGCCTGATATTTATATTATTATCTAAATTATTATTTATATTAGTATTAGCCATAATTATCCCCTACTCCATCTTACGCCCGCTGAAGTGTCTTCCAGTATTATACCCTGATTTTTTAAGTTATCCCTTATCTCGTCTGCTAATTTATAGTTTTTTTCAGCTTTTGCCTCTTGACGCTTATTTATTAAATCTTGTATTTCTTCTTCGCTTATATCATCGCTATCACCATTATTTAAATCGTTAGGTTGTTCTACTTCATATATAATCCCTAAAATCCCTGTAAGCTCTCTAAAAATATCTAATAAATTTTCCATAAACTCTTTTGATGAGTTTTCATTTATATTAGAGTTAGTAACTCTTACAAGCTCAAATATAGCTGTTATAGCATTGGCTGTATTAAAATCATTATCCATCTCAGTAATAAAATACTCTTTATATCTATCTACATCACCTTTTAATATCTCTTGTTCTTCCCTACTAATACTTAAATTACTAGTATTATTATCCAAGTAATATTCTAAGTTCTTTAAGCAATTCTTAATTCTATCCAGACCTTTCCTACTAGACTCTAGCGCTTCTTTACTAAAATTAATCGGTGATTTGTAGTGAGTAGAAATTATAAAAAATCTGATAACATCATATGGTATTTCTTTTGCTATATCTCTAACTGTAAAAAAATTACCTTTAGATTTCGCCATTTTTTCGTTATCTACGTTTATAAATCCATTATGAAGCCAGTATTTAGCAAAGCTTTTACCATTTGCACATTCGCTTTGAGCTATCTCGTTCTCATGATGTGGGAATATTAAATCTTCCCCTCCAGCATGAATATCTATTTGTTCACCAAGATATTTCTTAGCCATCACTGAGCATTCTATATGCCAACCTGGTCTACCACTTCCCCA
>JAWXUY010000047.1:0-10650 GCA_044425885.1 bacterium
TTATATAATTAATTTTAATAGAGAGGATATAAAGGATTATGGGGAAAGTAAATTTAAAGCAAAGGTTTTTGATATTACTTATTGGTATTATTATTAACTTTGCAATATTTTCAGCGATTAGTGTGGAAGCATTAAAAAATGCAGATTTAAAATACTTTGAGATGATAGAAATAAATGAAAGTGCTATATCTAATAGTGTTCATCTCGTAAATGAGTATGCTAAAACAAGAGCTGGAATAAATAAGATTGGTTTTACAGGAGATATTAGTAGTAGCAATATTCAAACGGTTACAGATGGATTTGACAAAACTAAGGAGCTTACGCAGTTATACAAAAGTCATACAGAGCTTATGATTGAGCTTGGTTATGAAAGAAGTGCAGTATTATCGGAGTTAAATAGAGCTATCGAATTGGAGCAGATTTATAGTAGTAATTTTGACGATCTTATAGAAGCGGTAAGAGCTGGAAACCAATCAAAAATAGATTTATTAGATATAGAAATGACTAATGTTGGTGATGAGCTTACAGATTTATTAGCAGAAATTACCAACAAGGCTTCAGATGATTTATTCTTAATGGCAGGTGATATAAACGAAGATAATATTAAAACAGAAGGATTAATATTTTTATTAGCAATAGGATCTATTTTGCTTACATATTTAGTAATTAATCAAGTGACAAGGAGAGTTTTAGTTTCACTGAATGCCTTAAAAGATGGAGCTTATCGAGTAGCTAAAGGCGAAATGAATGTGCCAGTTAGACTAGAAATTGATGACGAGATAGGAGAAGTATCTCAAGCAGTAGGTGATATGGCGGACTCTTTTAATAATATATTAAAAGATATAGAAGTTTTAGCTAAAGAGCTTGAAAGAGGTAATTTAAAGAGTTATAAAATAAATCCAGCCAAATATTCAGGTGGTTTTGCAAATGTAGTAAATTCTATTAATGATACAACAGGTGATTTAGTAGAGGAGATAATGGATATAAGTAGTAATATTAATGAACTAGTAAATGGGAATTTTAATATACAAGTAAAAGAATATCCAGGAGATAAAAAATTAGCAAGTGACTCATTAATTGTTCTTAAAGATACTCTTAACGAGTTTACATGGGAAATAACGACTATTATAAGAGATATTCAAACAGGAGATTTCTCAAGAGTAATAAAGCTTGAAGGATTTAAGGGAGATTGGCTTACTATAGGAAATGGTCTTCAAGAGTTATTATTAGAGGTAGAAGCCCCTATTAAAGAAACGCAGAATATTTTACAATCGTTTGCTAAAGGCGATTTTAGTATAAGACTTGAAAAAGATTATCAAGGTGAGTTTAATAAAATAAAAGAAGATGCTAATTATACTGCAGAAACAGTAGGTAATTACATAGCAGAAATTTCACAAATATTAACAGAAATGTCTTCGGGTAATTTTGATGTTAATATGAAGTTAAATTACATAGGTGATTTTACTGAAATAAAAGATTCGATTGATAGAATAGTAGATGATTTAAATGGCTTAGTTAAAAACGTAAAAAATTCAGCTGAACAGGTTTCAGATGGAGCTAAGCAAATTTCATCAGGATCGGTAATATTAGCAGAAGGAGCTACAGAACAGTCAACATCTGTAGAGAGCTTAAATACGATAACGCACCAAATATCTAAGCAGTCTAATATAAGCGTAGAGAACGCAGAGAAAGCAAATAATTTAGCTAACCAAACAAGAGAGAGTGCTAATCATGGTAGCGACAGAATGGAAGAAATGTTAGTAGCGATGACAAAAATAAACGAAGCTTCTAGCAAAATATCTAATATAATACAAGTAATAGATGATATAGCATTCCAGACAAATATATTAGCCCTTAACGCAGCAGTAGAGGCAGCTAGAGCAGGGGAACATGGAAAAGGTTTTGCTGTAGTAGCGGAAGAAGTAAGAAGTCTTGCGATTAGAAGTCAGCAGGCGGCTAGCGAAACAACATCGCTTATACAAATGTCTACGAATAGCGTTTCAGAAGGGTCTAGCATAGCAAACGAAACTTCGCAGGCTTTAATTGATATAGTAGAGCAAATAGAAAATATATCAAGCATCATAAATAAAACAGAAACATCAGCTAAAAAACAACAAAAATCTATAATAGAAGTTACTGAGGGAATAGAAAAAATATCAAGAGTTACGCAAAGTAATAGTGCAACTAGTGAGCAGTCAGCGGCAGCAGCAGAGGAGTTATCAACTCAAGCAGATAATTTTTATAATTCTATAGCTCATTTAAAAATAAAGAGATAAATAAGATAAATAAGATAAATAAGATAAATAAGATAAATAAGATAAATAAAAAGATAAAAATAATTTATTTAATTTTGATTTAATAAAGTTTTAATTTAAATAATAATAATAATAAATATTATTTTATAGGAGTAAAAAATTATATATGAAAAATCTAAATATTAAAGCAAACTTTATGATAACTGCTATTGGGGTTATTATAGGTTTTGCAGTTTTTGGTATATTTGGTGGTGTTGCTATTAAATATACAAGTATTTCTTACTATGATTTAATTAAAGATAATGAAGTACTAATAGAAGACAATGTTAAGCTTTTGGCTTCGGCAGGAGATTTAAGAGCTTTAACTAGTGTTATGTTAAGTAAAAACCAAATTACAGAGAGTGATAAATTGGAGTTAGCAAATTTTAAAAATGATATGTTTAATACTCTCCAAATGACTATTGATTATGCAAATACTCTAGAGCAAACAGATATATTAATTGCTATTAAGACTGAAATGCAAGCAATTCTAAGTTTAACAGATACGTATGAGAGTTTAGTATATAACTTTATAGATGGTATAAATAATAACACCCTTAGTTATTCGATTATACAAGAATTAACAGCAGTGGGTGAAGATTTATTTACTAGAATACCAACTGTGACGCTTCAAGCATTTGATTTAATCAACGAGGAAACAGATAGTATTAGACAAAGAGTTATTGTGGCAGGATATGTATTATTCGCTATGTTTATAATATGTTCTATTTTTACACAAAGTATTATAAGAAGAACGTATAAGCAGATTAGTATGCCAGCACAAAAGTTAAAAGATGCATCGTTAGAGATTGCAAAAGGAAATATGAATGTTGATATAAGAATGCAAGAAAATAACGAGATGGGTACGCTTTCAAATGCGATGGGTGATATGGCAGATATTATTAATAGTATGATAAATGATATTAATAAACTATCGGACAAATTAGAAAAAGGTCATTTGAAAACTTATAAAATAGATGAGCGTAAATATCAAGGAGCGTTTGCAGATATGGCAAAAGCTATAAATGATACAGTAGAAACACTTAATAATGACAATTTAGAGTTGGTTAATATTGCATCTAGTTTAGCAGGCGGTAATTTTAGAGTGGATATTCCAAATTTTGAAGGTGATAAGCAAGAAGCAACTCAAGCATTTAAATTTTTAAGATGGACGCTACAAGAGTTTGTTATAGAAGTAGTTAATATAATAGATGACTTTAAAAAAGGTGATTTGCACAGAGAAATCGATATGGAGGGCTTTTATGGAGAGTGGCTTATATTAGGAAATGGGCTTATAGAGCTTATAGAAATGGCAGCAGCTCCTATGGAAGATACTCAAGTTATATTAAAGGCTTTCTCACAAGGTGATTTTACACAGCGTATAACATCGGACTATAATGGAATGTTTGGGGATATAAAAGATAGTGCAAATTATGTAGGTGAAACGATAGGGGCTTATATATCAGAAATATCTAATATTCTTATGAATATGGCAAACAAAAATTTTGATGTAAAAACTACCCAAAATTATATTGGTGATTTCGAGCAGATAGAAAAGTCTTTAGTGCTTATAGTTGAAAACCTAAATGATCTTACTAAAAATATTATATCTTCGGCTGAACAGGTTTCAGATGGAGCTAAGCAAATTTCAAACTCAAGTCTTACTCTAGCAGAAGGAGCTACAGAGCAGTCAGGATCAGTAGAATTATTGAATGCCACTATTAATATTATGTCTGAACAAGTAGAAGAAAATGCCGATAATTCAAATAAAGCAAATAAACTATCGGAAGAAACAAGAGACAATGCAAATACAGGAAATGACAGAATGGAAAGTATGTTAATAGCGATGGATGAAATAAATGAAGCATCTAGCAGTATATCAAATATAATAAAAGTAATAGATGATATAGCATTCCAAACAAATATATTAGCACTTAACGCCGCTGTAGAGGCAGCTAGAGCAGGAGAACATGGAAAAGGTTTCGCAGTAGTAGCAGACGAAGTAAGAAGTTTGGCAAATAGAAGTCAAGAGGCGGCTAAGCAGACGACAAATCTTATAGAAACTTCAGTTCAGAAAGTAGCTGATGGGACTAGAATAGCAAACGAAACTTCAGAGGCTCTTGGAAGTATATTAGAGCAGATAGAAGAAATAACTTGCTTAGTTAATAAATCGGCGTTATCGTCAGAAGAACAAAAGGTATCTATAGAAAAAGTAACAAATGGAGTAAACCAAATATCAAAAGTTACTCAAAGAAATACAGCCACGAGCGAGGAGTCAGCCGCTGCTTCAGAGGAATTAGCTACTCAAGCAGAGATATTCTATAATTCAGTAGCGGATATTAAGCTTAAAAAATAAAAATAAAAATAAAAATAAAAATAAAATACGCATATTAAATAAAAATATATTAATATAATAAATAATATATATATAATTTAATTATGTGTATTTTTATTATTTTGGCTTGTTTTATGATAGTTAATTTGATATAATTTTTAGTAGGTGTATTATAATTATAAATTTAAAAGGAGATTTTATGAATTCTATAAAGTATTTAGAGTGTGACTGTCAAGAGCTAGTTTTTAAAGAAATACAAAAAGATGATATTCAAAAGATTAATAATTATTTTAAGCTTAGAAGCAATAAAACTTGTGATAGTATTTTTTTAGACGTATTTCTTTGGAAAGATTATTATAAAGTAAGATTTGCTATTTGGAATGAAAAAGCCTTATTCTTAACTATGAAGGTAGATGGCGTATTATATACTGCTATGCCTTTATGTCTTGAAAGTGATTTGGCAGAAGCATTTAATATTATAAAAAACTATTTTAATAAAATCTTAAATAAAAATTTAAAAGTATTTTTGGCAGATGAAACAAGCTTAGAGATATTAAATATGTTAGAAGTAAATAATAAAGAGTTTTATGTTTTTGAAGCAGATGATGCCAAAGACTATATATATAGCGCAGAAGCCCTTAAAGTGTTATCTGGTAAAAAATTAAGAAAGAAAAAAAATCATATTAATTCGTTTTTACGTGAGTATGAGGGTAGGTTTGAATATAAAACGTTATGCTGTTCTAGCTCATATCAGATACTGGAGTTTTTAGAAGATTGGAAATCTCAAAAAGAAAATTTAAATAATAGTGATAGTAATAGTGGTGAAAATGCTCTAGATAGTCATCTTGAGGGAGAATTAGCGGGTATAGAGCAGATACTAGATAACTGCAAGCTATTAAATATTACTATGGCGGGTATTTATATAGATGACAATTTAGAGGCTTTTACTATAGGTAGTTATAATAAAGTTGAAAAAATGGCAATTATACACATAGAAAAAGCCAATCCCGATATTAGAGGGCTATATCCTTTTATTAATCAGCAGTTTATTATTAACGCTTTTCCAGAGGCTTTAATAGTGAATAGAGAAGATGATTTAGGACTAGAGGGTCTAAGAAAGGCTAAGCTATCGTATGAGCCAGTAGACTATGCAAGAAAATATAGAGTGGAGCAGAAGAACTAGATGAGAGATGAAGATAGAGAATTAGATAAAAATAATTTAGCTTATTTATCACAAGAACAAAAAGCAACAACTAGACCGATTTGGGAGTCGATTTTTAAAGAGGATACCCCAAAATTCCTAGATTATTATTATGATTATTATTGTTGTTATGATAAGTCTAGTAAAAATAACTTGATTTTATGCAAATATAGTGATGATAGTAGTGATAATATAATAAGTATGTTGCATCTGAATAGCTACAGAGTGAGCTTAAACAAAAATATTTTTGATATAAATTATATAGTAGCGGTGGCAACTCTCGAAAAACACAGAAAAAAAGGTTATATGTCCCAGCTTTTAATTAACTCTTTTAACCAGATGTATAACCAAAAAATGCCTTTTACTTTTTTAAGACCTGCCAAAGATGAAATATATTTGCCGTTTGGGTTCACCTATATTTATAATCATAAGTTATTAGAGTTGGTTAACAGTGATGAGCTTATTTTTGAAGATATTAATTTTGAAAATTTAAAAGATTTTGACTTATTAGCAGGTCTCACCAATAATTATTTTATTAATAATTATTATAGTACTTATTGTGTAAGGAATAGAGAGTATATGCTAACTCTATTACATGAAGTTAAAAGTGAAAATGGCAGAATTACCAAGATGTATGAAGGTAGTATAAGTGAAGATAATTTAATAGGCTATTATGTATTTTGGGGAGATTATATAAGAGCTATATTTTTAAATAGTAAAAGTAAGTTTGATAGCTATACTAGGGTAAAAAGTAGTAAGCCGTTGGTGATGGGTAGAGTTATAAATGTAGTAAGCTTTTTAGAAAGTCTAACGCTAAAAGATGAATATTTAAATTTTGATAGTGATAGTGATAGTAATAGTGAGAATATTAAAATAAATATAAAAGTGTTAGACAATATTATTAAAAAAAATAACTGTTTTTTAGAGCTGAATATTAACTCTTTTAATTTTCAAAAAGCAGAAGTTATAACTATATATAATGACTTAGGTCACAAAGAGTTTGATTTAGTATTAAATATTAGTGATTTGACTAGCTTATTTTTTGGCTATACCCAAATAGAAAGTTATACTCAAGATTTAAAAGTAATACAAGATTTTAAAAAAATAAAAATATTTAGTAAGGTATTTATTGACGAGGAAGTTTAGTTATAATTTAATTATATGCTAAACTATTTAATTATTACAAGGATAAAAGTAAAAGGGAGGTTTGGTTTATGCAAGACACATTAGACAAAAAAAATATTAATTTTGCACATCTACACGTTCATACGGAGTTTAGTTTATTAGATGGTTCTTCTAAAATTAAAGAAATTATAGACAAAACTAAAGAGCTTAATATGAATTCTTTAGCTATTACAGACCATGGTGTTATGTATGGAGTGATTGATTTTTATAAATATGCGCTTAAAGCGGGCATTAAACCTATTTTGGGTTGCGAGGTTTATATAGCGGAAAACTCTAGGTTTGATAAAGTCAAGTCACCGACTAATAATCATCATCATTTAGTTTTGCTTGCTGAAACTAATGAGGGGTATAATAATTTATTAAAGCTAGTTTCACTCGGTCATGTAGAAGGCTTTTATTATAGACCACGTATTGATTTAGAGATTTTAAGAAAATATCATAAGGGGCTTATTTGCCTTAGTGCTTGTCTTGCTGGAGCAGTGCCGAGAGCGATACTGCGTCAATCTTATGAGGCTGGCAAAGAGGTAGCGCTAACTTATAAAGAAATTTTCGGAGAGGATAATTTTTTTCTTGAGTTGCAAAATCATGGAATACAAGACCAAAAGCTAGTTAACCAAAATTTGATAGAAATGAGCGAGGAATTAAATATTCCTCTTGTTTGTACTAATGATGTGCATTATACTAACAGAAGTGATGAGCAATCACATGATATATTATTATGCATACAGACTAAAAAAACTGTTGATGATGAGAATAGAATGAGATATATAGGAGGGCAGTATTATTTAAAGTCGCCTGTAGAGATGCTAGATTTATTTGGGTATGTGCCAGAAGCGCTGGAAAACACGCAAAAAATAGCAAATAGATGTAACGTAGAGATAGACTTTAATAATTATAAATTACCAGTCTTTCCTATTCCAGATGAATTAAATATTAATGCTTTTGAGTACATAAAAGAGCTATGTTATGATGGCTTAAAAGATAGATATAAAGATATTAATAATAATTCAGAGCTAGAGTTAAAAATAAATGAGAGATTAGACTATGAGATAAATATAATTAAAGAGATGGGCTTTATAGATTATTTTTTAATAGTTTGGGATTTTATAAAATATGCAAGAGATAATGATATTATAGTAGGTCCTGGCAGAGGCTCGGCAGCGGGTAGCTTAGTGTCATATTGCCTAGGTATAACTGACATAGATCCTATAGAGTACAACTTGATTTTTGAACGTTTTTTAAATCCAGAGCGTGTGAGTATGCCAGATATAGATATAGATTTTTGTTATGAACGTCGACAAGAAGTTATAGACTATGTAAATAAAAAGTATGGCGAAGACAGGGTATCGCAAATAATTACTTTTGGTACGCTAGCAGCCAGAAACGCAATCAGGAGTGTAGGTAGGGCTATAAGTATGCCACTAGACAAAGTAGATAAAATAGCCAAGATGATACCAAAAGAGCTTAAAATTACTATTAAAGATGCTCTTGAGCAAAATCCAGATTTATCTAAAAAATATAATCAAGAAGAAGATGTTAAGTATTTAATAGATATGGCTATGAGGTTAGAAGGTTTATCAAGGCATTCTTCTACTCATGCCGCAGGGGTTGTTATATCAGACAGACCTATAACGGACTACATACCAGTTAGCCGTAATGATAATATTATTACTACTCAATTCCCTATGACAACTATAGAAGAATTAGGGCTACTCAAAATGGATTTCTTAGGGCTTAGAACTCTTACTGTTATAAAAAATGCTTTTGACGAGATTAATCGTATACATAATTTGAATATTAGTTATAAAGACATAAATTATCAAGATAGTAAGATTTATGAGCTAATAGCTTCAGGCAACACAGAAGGTATATTCCAGTTAGAGAGCGCTGGAATGAAGCAGATGATAAAAGAGTTGCAACCTCACTCAATAGAAGATGTTATAGCGGGCATATCTTTATATAGACCAGGACCTATGCAGTTTATACCTAATTATATACAAGGCAAAAATGACAAGCACAACATAAAATATGATCATAAGTTACTAGAGCCTATACTAAAAACTACTTATGGCTGTATCGTATACCAAGAACAGGTTATGCAAATAGCTCAAGATTTAGCTGGATATAATCTCGGACAGAGTGATTTACTAAGACGTGCGATGGGTAAGAAAAAAACGTCCGAAATGGAAAAAGAGCGTAAAAATTTTATATATGGTTCAGAGCAAATAGCAGGGTGCTTATCAAATGGTATATCTGAGGGAGTAGCTTCTAAAATATTTGACCAGATGCAAGATTTTGCCAAATATGCTTTTAACAAGTCGCATGCCGCCTCTTACGCAGTCATATCTTGTCAGACAGCTTGGATAAAGGCTTATTATCCATTAGAGTTTATGTCGGCTTTATTAACTAGTGTAATGGACAACATACCTAAAATAGCAGAGTATTTAGTTGAGCTTAGACGCATTGATATAAAAATATTACCGCCAGATATAAACGAAGGTTTTAGTCGTTTTACTGTTTCAGGAGATAAAATAAGGTTTAATCTAGCTGCTATAAAAAATATAGGAAAAAAAGTAGTAGATATAATAGTAGCAGAAAGAGAGAAGAACGGCTTATATAAAAGTATGCGTAACTTCATAGAAAGACTAGATGGCGATATTAATTTAAGAGCGGTAGAGAGTTTAATAAAAGCTGGAGCTTTCGACTCTTTTGGTTATAACAGAGCACAAAATCTAGCTAATTGCAAAAATATACAGGTTAGTTTATCACAAATGAAAAAAACTTTGGTAAAAGGTCAGCTTAATTTATTTGACATGTTAGAGCAAAATAATTCAAGCGAGAACGATGATAATAATAAAATTTTAAGTCAGTTAGAAGACAAGTTCCCTCCTTTACAAGAGCTACCAAAAAGCAAGTTGCTAGCCTTTGAAAAAGAAACGTTAGGTATTTATATAAGTGGTTCACCGATGGATGAGTATACAGAAGTAACTAATAAATATACAAACGCTAAAATATCAGATTTTTTAGTAAATCCAGATAATAATACTTGTAAAGTTAAAGATAATCAAGAGATTAAAATTGGTGGAATAATAAGTAAAGTAGAGGTAAGATACGTCAAGAAAACAGGGCAACAAATGGCATATATAACAATAGAAGACGAATTCGGATTAGTAGAAACAATTGTATTTGCGAGCACGTATAGTAAATTTAAAGAGCTATTATATGAAGGTAATATAGTGTTGCTAAAAGGCAAAGTGCAGTTTGAAGACGAAGATGTTATAAAAATTATAAGTTTTGAATTTAAAAATTATAGTGATTTATTAAATGCCAACAAAACACTATGGCTTAAAATACCAAAAGATTATCCTATAGCAATAGAGGACTTTAAAGATATAATATTAAAACATAGAGGGAATATACCAGTTAAAGTATTTGATGAGAGTAAAAATATAAGAGTTAGTATGAAAGAAGGGTTTTGGATAAATCCAACTCAAGAGGCTCTAATAGAACTAGAATTAATGATACCAAAAGAATGTATAAAACTGGTTTAATAAAAAAAAATTAGGTTTAAATTAAAAAAATTAAAAAAATTAATTTTTATTCTAATTTTTATTCTAATTTTTATTTTTATTATT
>JAWXUY010000048.1:0-10585 GCA_044425885.1 bacterium
TACAACTTAAAAGCTTTATTATAGTCTTGCTTTGTGCCAATGCCATTTACATAGCAAACACCTAAATTATTTTGCCCGTCCGAATTGCCTTGTTCAGCAGATTTAGTAAACCACTCAAAAGCTTTATTATAGTCTTGCTTTGTGCCAATGCCATATTTATAGCAAACACCTAAATTAAATTGAGCATTAGCATTGCCTTGTTCAGCAGATTTAGTATACAACTCAAAAGCTTTATCTAAGTCTTTTTCTACTTCTTCGCCATTTTTATAGCAATTACCTAAATCTGTTTGACCATCATTTTCAGCAGTTTTGCGATATAACTCCAAAGTAAATTCTTTTCTAGATTCTTTAGGTATATATTTTTCAGCTATTTTTAAAAATTCTTCTAAATTTATATTATCCATTATTAAAACCAATTACCAATTAAATTAAATTAAATTAAATTAACTTGAATTAATATTAGCAATCCTTTCTTTATTATTTCTTTATTTTAAATTATTATTTACTTATGTATATATAAGAGTCATTTTCATAATCTTATATATTAGATTTCTTATACCATTCAAAGGCTTTTATAAAATTCTTCTCTACTCCATAACCATTCTCATACAAGTTACCTAAGTTAAATTGAGCTTTACTATTCCCTTGCTCGGCAGATTTACTATACCATTCAAAAGCTTTTTCATAGTCTTGTGGTGCACCATAGCCATTCTCATAGCAATGACCCAATTTAAATTGAGATTCGGCATTTTTTTGCTCAGCAGATTTACTATACCATTTAAAAGCTTTATCATAGTCTTGATCTATGCCTTCCCCATAATTATAGCAATTACCTAAAGCATTTTGAGCATTAGCGTTCCCTTGCTCAGCAGATTTTTTATACCATTCAACAGCTTCTTGGTAGTCTTGCAGTGTACCTTTGCCACTATGATAGCAATTACCTAAAGCATTTTGAGATTCATGATAGCCTTGTTTAGCAGAGCAACTATACCAATTAAAAGCATTATTCACATCTTGATATATGCCTTCTCCATTATAATAGCAGTTGCCTAAATTAAATTGAGCTTCAGCATTGTATTGACAAGCCGAGTTACTATACCATTCAAAAGCTTCATAATAGTCTTTCTCTACCCCTATGCCATTATAATAGCAATTACCTAAAGTATTTTGTGCATTAGCAATACCATATTTAGCAGATTTATTAAAATATTCAAAAGCTTTCTCGAAGTCTCTCTCTACTACTTTGCCATTATAATAAAAACAACCCAAATTAAATTGAGCATTTGGATGATCTTGCTCAACAGATTTACTATAGAGATCAAAAGCTTTTGTTAAGTTTTGCTCTATCCCTATACCATATTCGTAGCAATAACCTAAAGCATTTTGTGCATAAGCATGACCTTGATCAGCAGACTTTTTATACCATTCAACAGCTTTGTAATAGTCTTGCTCTACTTCTTGTCCTCTATAATAAAAATCACCTAACTCAAATTGAGCATTCGCATTACCTTGCCCAGCAACTTCTTTACATAATTCAAAAGATTCGCTCCAGTCTTCCTCTAATCCGTTATAATTTCTATAATAATAATCTAAATCTAATTTAGCTTCTGAATGACCTTGCTCAGCTGACTTTTTACACCATTCAAAAGCTTGTTTCAAATCTTGCTCTACTCCTTTACCATTTGCGTAAAGAGTTGCTAAAGTAAATTGAGCTTCTATATGACCTTGCTCAGCTGACTTTTTATACCATTCAAAGGCTTGTTTCAAATCTTGCTCTATTACTTCGCCTTTATAATAAAAATTACCTAAGTCAAATTGAATATCCGCACCCCCTCGATTACCAGTTTTTTTATACCATTTAATGGCTTGTTCCCAGTCTTGATCTACTCCTTCGCCTTTTTCATAGCAAAAACCTATATTAATTTGAGCGTCAATATTACCTTGTTCAGCAGCTTTCTTATACCATTTTATAGCTTTAGCATAGTCTCTATTTATTATATCGCCATAGTGATAGCAAAGACCTAATTTATTTTGAGCTATTGAATAGCCTTCGTTAGCAGATTTTTCATACCATTCAATAGCTTTGTCATAGTCTTGCTCTATATACATTCCTCTTTCATAAAAATGACCTAATCTATATTTAATATCGACAGCTCCTTCATTAGCTGATTTTTCATACCATTCAATAGCTTTGTCGTAGTCTTGCTCTATTCCTTTACCGCAATAATAGCAAATACCTAAATTAAATTGAGCGTCATCATAACCTTGTTCAGCAGATTTCTTATACCATTTTATAGCTTTAGCATAGTCTCTATTTATTATATCGCCATAGTGATAGCAAAGACCTAATTTATTTTGAGCTATTGAATAGCCTTCGTTAGCAGATTTTTCATACCATTCAATAGCTTTGTCATAGTCTTGCTCTATATACATTCCTCTTTCATAAAAATGACCTAATCTATATTTAATATCGACAGCTCCTTCATTAGCTGATTTTTCATACCATTCAATAGCTTTGTCGTAGTCTTGCTCTATTCCTTTACCGCAATAATAGCAAATACCTAAATTAAATTGAGCGTCATCATAACCTTGTTCAGCAGATTTCTCAAACCATTCAAAAGCTTTATTCAAGTCTATCTTTACGCCATTGCCATTCATATAACAAAAGCCTAAATTAAATTGAGCAATTGCATAACCTTGATTAGAAGCTTTCTTATAAAACTCAACAGCTTTAGTATAGTTTTGATTTACTCCTTTCCCAAATTCGTAGCAACGACCTAAATTATTTTGAGCTTTTGCGTATCCTTGCTCGCAACATTTTTTATACCATTCAACAGCTTTAGTATAGTTTCGTTCTACTTCGTGACCATTCTCATAATGTAAGCCTATATCATGTTGAGCTAGAACATCGCCTTGCTCAGCTAGTTCTTTTAGTTTTTCTAATGTCATTTTATTCATAATTAAAACACGTTGCCAATTAAATCAATATAATTTTGGCAATCCTTTCATTTTTTATTACTATAATTATAATTAATATTATATACTGGTTGATTATTAAAACGCCTAAGATCATTAATATCTATTTTAATAAGCCAACTTTTATTTAAACTAGATGGAGTATTAGTATTAATTTTTAAATCATCTAATTTATTTTTATTATTTTTATTATGTTGATTATGTTGATTATGTTGAACATATTGATCTAAGATAGTTCCTGTTATATCAAGCTTGTTAAAAAGTATAAAGTCTTTATTATATTTCTTAATTATTTTTTCAATTTCTTCTAATGTTATTTTATTCATAATTAAAAACCACTGCCAATTAAATTAATTTTGGCAAGCCTTTCTTTATTTTTTATTCTTTATTCTTTATTTCGTAATTTTACCTATATGTAATATGTAAGCCAATAAGTAGAAACTCTCATGACTAAAGCATTAAGAGTTTCTATTATTTTACAATATTATTATTTATTTATAGACGTTTTAACGCTCTTTAAATATTCTTCTTAAGTCTTCGATATCTATTTCCACAGTTGTACTCGATACTGAATTCTTATTCGCTTTTACTATAGCTTCATAAATCTCTTTCCTATGAACAGGTATTTTTTTAGGCGCTACTATTCCCAATACTACGTTGTTCTTACTAATAGAAGTCACTTGTACTTCTATATTATTATTTATCATAATTGATTCGCCAACTTTTCTACTAAGAGATAACATATATTAACCGCCCTTTCTTTAATTAATTTATTTTATTCTTCTTATTTTTATTATTCTTGTTCTTTTGATACTTCTTCTTGATAAATATAATGCTTTAAAGAATAGTTGTCATTGTCGCATATAATTTGTTTAGCTTTATTATTATTTGTATTTATTACAATAGGTGCTTTTAAATTTATACTCATTTTTTTAATATCAGACGGTATATTAGCTATACAACAAATCTTAACGTCATCTAGTGTATCTGTTCCTAACATTGATAAAAATTCTATATTTATTATAGGAGAGTAATCTGGCATAAAAGCAAATACATCAAATAAAACAAATGCTATATCTTGATTATCTACAGATTGCAACCATGAAAAAGGGCTTTTCTTAACTATTTTATCATCTTTATTAGCTACTTCATCAGATATAAATAAAAACTTTGTATACTCTTTAAATCCCGGTAAACCATCTTCAAAATGGATTAAGTCGCTCTCGTTTACTTCTAATTCTCCAAAAAATTTAGTATTTATTTTCATATATAAAATTCGCTATTTAAATAAAATAAAATATAAGACTAAAAAACTATATTAATTTATTTATCTTTATTTATTTATGTATCTAATCTATATTTATCCTTTTATTATCCAATAGAAACAAACTTCTTTTAAATAAGCCATAGCTTATTTCTATTAATTTAAATAGCATATCCCTTTCATAAATTTTATTATTTTATTTTATTTTATTTAAGTTTGGTTATTATAAAATATGCGTATCAATAAGTTTTACTAAGTTTGCTATTTCAGGTTTTGTTATTTGTGCTGTTGCACCTAGTTGATTTCCTTTTACTCTCATCTCATCATTTATAAGAGATGAGAATATTATTACTGGAATATGTGATAATCTTGGTTCACTTCTAATAGATTTAAGTAACTTATGACCATCCATTCTTGGCATTTCTAGGTCAGTTATGATACAAGAAACTTTATCTTCTATAGGACCATCATAGTCTACATAAGATTTTAGAGTTTCCCAAGCGTGAACTCCATCTGAACACATAGTAAGATTCATATATTCAGATTTATTTAAACATTCAATAAGTAATTTTTCTAATAAAGGAGAGTCTTCTGCTAATAAAATAGGCCTATCAGAACGTAGACGTTCTCCTAATGCATCAAGAGAAGATATTTGTATACTCTTATCAGGGCTTATATCAGCTAGTATTTTTTCAAAATCTAAAATAGTAACTAGCTTAGAGCCGAGTCTAGCTATACCAGTTGCAAGACCTTCATCTCCACTGTAAATAGTAGTATCTGGCTTTTCTATATCTTCCCAAGAAATACGATGGATTTCTTCTACAGAGTGTACATGGAAAGCAGTGTAAACGTTATTAAAAATAGTGATTATAAAGATATCTCTTGAAGGGTCTTCAGTAGGCTCAAGACCTAGATAAGAAGCTAAATTTATAACAGTCATAATGTTTTCACGAGGTTTAAATATGCCCTCCACATAAGGGTTAGAGTTAGGCATAGTGTTAACAGGAGAGTATTGCATAATTTCCAAAATTTTGGCAACGTTTATACCAAATCTATTATCGCCGACTGTAAACTCCATAAGCTCAAACTCGTTAGTGCCACTCTCTAAAAGAATTTTTGGTTTTAATATATCATTCAAAATAAGTCCTGCTATTTAAAAATAAAAAACTAAAATATATTTAAAATATAGTGTAGTGATTTAATAAATAGCTTTTCCTTTCCTAATTTATTTTTTTATTTTTTTATTTTTTTTATAATTTTTATTTTTATATAAGTGTATATATAATTATTAATACTAATACAATACCATATAATTTATTATTTGACAATAGTTTTTATATAATAAAATAAAAATTATATGAAACTTATACCCATAAAGATTTGGGTTCTTAACTACTAACTCAATTCAAAGTAATTAATTCTTTTTTCATATAATTTTAATAATTTATTTTTTCTTAATTTATAACATACTACAAAAAATTTTTTAATATACCTAATCGGTCATTAACAATTAATTTATTAATTAATTGTTAATTGTTACTTGTTTATTAGGGTAGATTAAATTAGCTGTAGTATGCCTATGACTACTTCATCAATGTCTTTGTATAGTAACTTTAAATAATTAAAACTTGCCATTAAATTAATAACGACTTCTTCTAAAATAGGAGTCATTCTTGGGGTCATCTACATTATGTATAGAAAAATCATACCCTAAGTAGTATTTTATTTAGTATATTTTAAATTTAGTATAATATTTTCATACTATATTGTCAATATTTTATTAAACGACTAAAAAAAAGACGTATATCTTACTTTTAAAGGAGTAGGATTTTATAATATTATATAAACTAATAATTTTTTAAATTTATTTTTGTTATTGAAATTTTTTAGTTTTTGTGTTAAAGTTTTTTTATAAAATAAAAAGAATATGGAGGTTCATCTAGATGTGTGGATTTACAGGATTTACTGGTAACGATTTACCAGATAATAAGGAAGTAATTCAAAATATGATGGATAAGATTATACACAGAGGTCCAGATAGCGGTGGTATTCATATAGATGAGAATATCACGTTTGGATTTAGAAGACTTAGTATTATAGGACTGGAGAGTGGTTCTCAGCCGATGTATAACGAAGATGGCTCTATAGTAATTGTATTTAACGGCGAGATATATAATTATGAAAGCCTAAAAGAAGATTTAATAAAAAAAGGGCATATCTTTAAGAGCGAGGCAGATACTGAAGTATTAATACACCTATATGAAGAAAAAGGTGAAGCTATGCTAGATGATATAAGAGGTATGTTTGCTTTTTGTATATTTAATAGCAATACGAAAGAGTTATTTGCGGTAAGGGACTTTTTTGGTATTAAGCCTTTTTATTACACTTTAGTAAATAATAACCTTGTGTTCGGGTCTGAAATAAAAAGCTTACTGGAGTACCCAAATATAAAAAAAGAGGTTAATAGAGAGGCGCTAGAGCATTATCTATCTTTTCAGTACTCGGTTTTAGAAGAAACTTTTTTTAAAAATATATTTAAGCTTATGCCAGGTCATTATCTAAAGTTTAAAAATAACAAGCTTGAAATAAAAAGGTATTTCGATCCTATGTTTAAGCCAGAGCAGATGAAACTACAAGATGCTATAACTCAAGTAGATGAAGTATTAGATGACTCGATTATAACTCACAAAGTAAGCGATGTAGAAGTGGGGTCTTTTTTATCTAGTGGGGTTGACTCAAGCTATGTAGCTTCTAAATTTAAAGGTGACAAAACTTTTACAGTTGGTTTTGACTATAATGATTATAGCGAAGTAGACTACGCAAAGGATTTATCTCAAAAAGTAGGTATAAAGAATTATAGTAAAATAATTAGTAAAGAGGAATATTGGAATACTATTTCTAAAGTGCAATATCATATGGACGAGCCTTTAGCAGATCCATCAGCTATAGCATTGTATTTTGTAGCAAATCTAGCTAGCCAACATGTAAAAGTAGCGCTTTCTGGTGAGGGTGCTGACGAGTTTTTTGGAGGTTATAACATTTATAGAGAGCCTTTTGACATATCGTTTTTAATGATTATCCCTAGACCGATAAGAAAAATGTTAGCTTCAGGAGTGAGCGCATTGCCGTTTGGGTTTAGGGGTAAGAATTTGATAATAAGAGCGTCTAAAACAGTGGAAGAAAGATTCATCGGTAACGCAAATATGTTTTCTAAAAAAGAAAGAGAAGATATATTAAAAAATCCAGTTAATGCTCCAGACCCAACAGAAATAACAAAGCCATTTTATGACAAAGTAAAAGACTTAGATGATGTTACCAAAATGCAATATATAGATATGAATTTATGGCTAATAGGGGATATTTTATTAAAGGCAGACAAGATGAGTATGGCGAACTCTTTAGAAGTACGAGTGCCATTTTTGGATAAAGAAGTTTTTAAAGTAGCTAGTAAAATACCAGATGACTACAGGGTAAATAAGCAAGCGACGAAGTATATCTTTAGGACTGTAGCTAAAAGTTATTTACCAGAAGAAGTATCGACTAAGAAGAAATTAGGATTTCCAGTGCCGATTAGGGTATGGCTGAAAGAAGACGAGTTTTTTAATAGAGTTAAGACTGCTTTTAATTCGAGTACTGCGCAGGAGTATTTTAACACTCAAAAAATAACTAGTTATTTAGAAAATCATAGAGAAAACAAAGGGGATTTTAGTCGTAAAATATGGACTATTTATATGTTTTTGGTGTGGCACGAGGAATTTTTTGGGATAAATAATAACGTAAAAAATAATAGTAACGTAAAAATAAGAAATTAATAAATAAATCAAGATAAATTAAGATAAATTAAGATAAATTAAGATAAATTAAGAAAGGGTTGTGTAAAAAAATTATGAGTTGTATTTTTTGTAAAATATTAAAAAACGAGATAAAATCTAATAAGGTGTTTGAAAACGATAATTTTATCGCTATTCTAGACGCTTTCCCAGCTAATGAGGGGCATATTCTTATTATTCCTAAAGAGCATTATTCTAATATATTTGAAATACCTCTAGATATTATGCAAGAAGCTTATGCTATTACTCATAAGTTAGCAAGTCGATTAAAAACTAACATGAATATACAAGATATTAATATATTGCAAAATAATGGTATTATAGCAGGACAAACTGTAAATCATTTTCATATTCACTTAATACCAAGATATGAAAATGATACAGTTGTATTTAAGTCAGAGCCAGTAGAAATAAGCGAAGAACGTATTCAAGAGATAATAGAGAGTTTGGAAGTCTAGAGTTTTATAATTAGCAGTGGCTAGCTATAAAGTTTGCTAAACGCTTTTTTATTATTTGTGAAGTATATGAGAGTTATTAAATCTTGGAGTGCTTTTTCTTGTAAGTTTAATTTGATTTTTGAGATGTTTTCGAGCTCATATGTTGTTAAGCCATTTTTTAGAAGCTCATAGATATTATTATCTTGGACGTATATATTTAAGGGTAATGCCTTTTGTATTTCAGAAATGATTTTTTTACTATTAAATTTAAAGTTATAGGTTAGGTCTAGATAGTCTAAAAAAGATTCGGTATTAAAAAAGTATATGTTATATAGATAAGTGGTGTTTAAATTTACGAGTAACTTCTTGAAAATTAACAGGTTAAGTCTTAGTTTATTTTTAATTTTAATAATAGTCACCCTCTCTAAATAATTCTAAATAATTTGATGTTATTTAGATATAAATCTATATAATATATTATATATAATTTTTAATAAATAACTCTTGTCAAAAGTTTTAAAAAAATAAAAAAATTAAAAATATTAAAATATTAAAACATAAAAGGAAGTGCGTGTAAATTTATGAATAATAGAAATTTAGAAATAGAAAAAAAGTATCTGGTTAAATATATGCCAGATTTGTCAAAAATTAGTAATTTAAAAGAGTATGTTATTAAGCAGGCTTATATATCAACAACTCCTTTACTTAGAATTAGACAGCGTAACAATCAATACTTTTTTACTTATAAGAGTAGTGGCTCAATAGAGAGAACAGAGGTAGAGGAGCTTATAACACAAGAGCAGTTCTTAAATCTTTGGGAAAAAATAGAGGGTACTCCTATTATAAAAAAAAGGTACACTTTCCCTATAGCGATTTCACCTAAAACTGCAAATATTTTATTCGCAGAGCTTGACGTATATGAGGGAGAGCTTGAGGGCTTTAAAAACGTTGAGGTGGAATTTAGCTCTGTAAAAGAGGCTAATAATTTTATTCCTCCTGACTGGTTTGGTGAAGATGTGACAGATAATTTTGAGTATACGAATGCTAACTTATCGAAAAATCCAGAAATAGTAAATAAAAAGTAGAAATATGTAATAAAAAATATAAATATGTAATAAAAAGTATTAAAAAAACTGTTGCAATTAATTAATATCTAAGGTATAATATTGTTGAAAGAGTTCATAATTTAACTATTATATATACTATAGGAGGTATTATATGGAAAAAAATAAAGTTACGATTTTAATTGCAGATGATAATAAAGATTTTTGTGATATTTTAAAAAGTTATTTAAATATGCAAGAAGATTTACAAGTTTTAGATGCTGTTTTTGACGGTTTAAGTGCCTATGAAAAAATTATTGAGCTTAATCCAGATGTCGTTTTATTAGACGAGGTTATGCCTCATATAGATGGTATAGGTGTACTTGAAAAGCTTGCGGAAGCAAATATCCAAAAACCAAAAATTATTATGCTTACAGCGGTTACTCAAGAAGAAGTTATGAATGTAGCATTCTCACTTGGAATAAATAATTATATAATAAAGCCATTTGATATGGAAATTCTAGTTTCACGTATTAGACAGATGAATAAGCCGATATGCAAAACAAATCAAATATCTTTGGGTAATAATACTTATTCTAGCGTTGATTTAGAAACTAGAGTTACTAGCATATTACATGAAATAGGAGTACCAGCCCATATTAGAGGCTATCACTACATGAGAGAGGCTATAATAATGGCGATAGAAGACATAGATGTTCTAAATTACATAACAAAAGAGTTATATCCTTCGATTGCTAAAAAATGTGCGACAACTCCTAGTAGAGTAGAGAGGGCGATAAGACACGCTATAGAAGTGGCATGGAGTAGAGGTAGAGTAGAGGTAATAGATAGTCTATTTGGTTATACGATTAATAATCACAAGGGTAAGCCAACAAACAGCGAGTTTATAGCCCTTATAGCAGATAAGTTAAGGCTAGAGCTTAAGGCAATGTAAAAAAAAATAAATAATATAAAAATAAATTAAGTTTAGAAATTTAATTAGTGTATTTTTATATTATTTTTTGTTGTTAAAGT